>NZ_JBHXTO010000027.1:0-17431 GCF_042677425.1 Streptomyces sp. NPDC127119
CCTTCTCCCCCCCCACCGGGCGGGCGCCGCCCTCGGGGCCCGCCCCCGCCTCTCGCATGGAGGCATACGTGAGCCCTCGTAAGTCGAACCTGGAATCCACCATCTACTTCGGCGATGACGGCTGGTGGCACGGCCGCGTCACCATGGGCGTCCTGCCCGACGGGAGCCCCGACCGCCGCCACCGCATGGCCCGCACCGAACCCGCAGTACGCCGCAAGGTCCGTGAACTGGAGAAGCTCCGTGACGAGGGGCGCGCGACCAAGGCGGGCCGTAAGCCCACGGTCGGACAGTGGATGGAGACCTACCTGACCGACATCGCGAGCCTGAAGCTCAAGCCCCGCTCGCTGGACGACTACTGGTCCAAGACCCGCAACGACATCGTCCCCGGCGTCGGGAAGCACCGCATCGACAAGCTCGCCCCCGAGCACCTTGAGCAGATGTACCGGGCCATGCTCGACGCCGGGCGCGCCCCCTCTCACGTCGTCAAGGTGCATCGCATCCTGTCGCGGGCCCTGAAGATTGCCCACCGCCGCCGGATGATCGGCGAGAACGTCGCCACGCTGGTCGACCCGCCCAGCATCGACGAGACGGAAACGAACCCGTTCACGCAGGAAGAGGCGAAGGCGTTCCTGGAAGCGGCGGCCAAGCGGCCCACGTTCATGCGGTGGATCGTCGGGGTCGGCATGGGGTTGCGGCAGGGCGAGACTCTGGGGCTGCGGTGGCCGTACGTCGACCTTGAGGCGGAACTGTTCCACCCCCGGTGGCAGCTCCAGCGGCTCACGTGGCGGCACGGCTGCGGTGACGCCCACGCCTGCGGGGCGCGCCTGCACCGCTTCGAGCCCTGCCCGCCGAACTGCGCCACCCACAGCGGCTATAAGCGCGGTTGCCCGAAGCCGTGCACCAAGACCTGCGTCAAGCACGCGAGCATCTGCCCCGACCGCAAGGGCGGCGGTCTGGCCTTCACCCGCCCCAAGACCAAAAAGAGCACGAACCCCGTACCGATCCCGCTCGCGTTCATCCCCTACCTGGTCGCGCACAAGGCGCAGCAGGACGAACTTCGGGAGGCGGCCGGCGAACTCTGGCAGGAGCACCAGGCCGTGTTCACCCGGTCCGATGGCCGCCCCATCGACCCCCGGGACGACTGGGAGGAGTTCAAGGAGCTGCTGGTGGAAGCGGGCATCGATGACCGTCGTCTCTACGACGGAAGCCGTCACACGGCGGGCACGATCCTGAATGAGCTGGGGGTGGACATGCCCACCATCATGGAGATCCTTCGGCACACGCAGATCAGCCAGACCCGCCGCTACGTCAAGGGCCGCTCGCACCTCTCGAAGGACGCCATGCGCCGCATGGGAGACGCCTTCCTGCCCGCCCCGGAACCGGCGCCTGAGCCCCGGACTGAGACTAGAACTGAGACTGGGGACCGCCGCGCGGCCCGCGCCCGCCAACGGCGCCGTATCCGCTAAATAGCAAAAGCCCCAGGTCACGGCGAGTGAGAATCCTGGGGCTTCTACAGAGCCGCCTTCGGGATTCGAACCCGAGACCTACGCATTACGAGTGCGTTGCTCTGGCCATCTGAGCTAAGGCGGCGCGCTGCCAGCACTATGGTGCGATCGGCAACGTCAGCAAGTCTACACAGTTTCCGGGGGTGCTCCGTACCGGCCCCGGAGGCACCCCCGGCTGCCCGGCGATCAGGTCGCCGAGCAGCGCTTTCCCTTCTGCGGCGGGGTGCCTTCGAGCAGGTACTGGTTGATCGCGGAGTCGATGCAGGCGCTGCCGCGGCCGTACGCCGTGTGGCCGTCGCCGTCGTAGGTCAGAAGCGCCCCGGAGGAGAGCTGGGTGGCGAGGGACTGCGCCCAGGGGTAGGGCGTCGCGGGGTCCCGGACCGTGCCGACGACGACGATGGGCGCCGCGCCCTTCGCCTCGATGCGGTGCGGCTCGCCGGTCGGCTTCACCGGCCAGTAGGCGCAGTTCAGCGAGGCCCAGGCGAGGCCCTCGCCGAAGACCGGGGAGGCCTTCTCGAAGTCGGGGACGCCCTTCTCGACCTCCTCGGGGGAGGCGAAGGCGGCGGGCAGGTCCAGGCAGTTGACCGCCGCGTTGGCGGACATCAGGTTGGCGTACGTGCCGTCCGCCTCCCGCTCGTAATAGCTGTCCGACAGGACCAGCAGGCCCGCGCCGTCCTTGTCCTTCATGGCCGTGGTGAGGGCCTCGCGCAGTTGCGGCCAGGCCCCCTCGTCGTACATCGCGGCGATGACACCGGTCGTGGCGAGCGCCTCGCCCACCTTGCGGCCGTCCGCGTCACCCGCGTCGATGGGCGCGGAGTCCAGTTTCTGGAAGAAGGCCTTCAGGTTCTTGCCGACCTGCTCCGGCGACGTGCCCTTCCCGCCCAGCGGGCAGTCGGACTCCCCCACGCAGTCCTTCGCGAAGGACCGGAACGCCGTCTCGAAGCCGGCCGTCTGGTCCCGGTTCAGCTGCCGCGCGGGCAGCGACGGGTCCATCGCGCCGTCCAGCACCAGCCGGCCCACGCGCTCCGGATACAGGCCGGCGTAGGTCGCCCCGAGGAACGTGCCGTACGACGCGCCCACGTACGTCAGTTTCCCGTCGCCCAGCGCGGCCCGTACGAGATCCATGTCACGGGCCGCCTCGACCGTGGACACATGGCGCAGCAGGTTCGCCGAGCGCTTTCCGCAGGCCGCCGCGAACTCCTTGTAGGCGTCGACCAGTTCGGCGGTCTCGCGCGCGTTGTCGGGGGTCGTGTCCGTCTGCGTGTACGCGTCCATCCGCTTGCCCGTGAGGCATTCGACGGGCTCGCTGCGGGCGACGCCCCGCGGGTCGACCGCCACCATGTCGTAGCGGGCGCGCACCTTCGCCGGGTAACCGATCCCCGCGTACGACTGGAGGTAGTCGACCGCCGACCCGCCCGGCCCTCCCGGGTTGACCAGCAGCGAGCCGATCCGCTTGCCCGGTCCCGTGGCCTTCTTGCGGGCCACGGCCAGCCGGATGTCGCCCTTGGCCGGCTCGGCGTAGTCGAGCGGTGCCTTCAGCGTGCTGCACTCGAAGCCGGCGACACCGCAGGCCCGCCAGTTCGGCCGCTGCGCGTAGTACGGGGCCAGCACGGACGGGGTGGCCTCGGGCAGCGCGCGCAGTGCCACCGACCCGGCCGGGCTCGCGGCGGTCGTCGAACTCCCCGCGGAGCAGGCGGAGACGAGGAGTCCGGCGACGGCGAACAGGGTGCCGTACGCGCGGAGGGAACGGTGGGCCCGGGATGACCTGGGCCGGCGCCTGATGTACATCGACCGAGCGTAACCCTGTGCGACGTTTTGATCGCTCAGAGTTGCACGCGTGCCTCGTACGAGTGACGCCGTCAACTCCCCGTTCGACCCGCGCCCGTCCGCCGCGCCCCTCGGCCGTGCCCACCGCCACACCGGCCCGGCGCGTCAGCCCGGTGCGTCAGCCCACCGCGCGGGCCCCCTCACCCTCACCCCGCCCGCAGCGCCATCGTCATGGCCTCCACCGCGAGCAGCGGCGCCACGTTCCGGTCCAGGGCCACCCGGCACGCGGCGATCGCCTCGATCCTGCGCAGGGTGGCCTCGGGCGACGAGCCCCGGGCCAGCCGGTCCAGCGCGTCCTGCATCTCCGTGTTGGCGAGGGCGAGATCCGTGCCGAACTGCAGGGCGAGCACATCGCGGTAGAAAGCCGTGAGGTCGATCAGGGCCAGGTCCAGGCTGTCGCGCTGCGTACGCGTCTTGCGGCGCTTCTGCTTGTCCTCCAGCTCCTTCATCACGCCCGCGGTGCCACGCGGCATTCGGCCGCCCTGTCCCGCGCCGAGAGCCGCCTTCATGTCCTCGGTCTCCTTGACGTCGGTCTCCTCGGCGACCTGCTTGGCGTCCTCGGAGGCCGCGTCGACCAGCTCCTGGGCCGCCTTGAGGCAGGCGCCCACGTCGTCGACCCGCAGCGGCAGCTTCAGGACGGCGGCCCGGCGCGCGCGGGCCCGCTCGTCCGTGGCGAGGCGCCGGGCGCGCCCGATGTGGCCCTGGGTGGCGCGGGCCACGGCGGCGGCGACGTCCGGCTCGATGCCGTCGCGGCGTACGAGGACGTCGGCGACCGCGGCCACCGAGGGCGTCCGGAGCGTGAGGTGGCGGCACCGGGAGCGGATCGTGGGCAGCACGTCCTCCAGGGAGGGCGCGCACAGGAGCCAGACCGTGCGGGGGGCGGGCTCCTCGACGGCCTTCAGGAGCACGTTGCCCGCGCCCTCGGTGAGGCGGTCGGCGTCCTCCATGACGATGACCTGCCAACGGCCGACCGCGGGGGACAGCTGGGCGCGGCGGACCAGGTCGCGCGTCTCCTTCACACCGATGGAGAGGAGGTCGGTGCGGATGATCTGCACGTCCGCGTGCGTACCGATCAGGCTCGTGTGGCAGCCGTCGCAGAATCCGCAGCCGGGGATTCCGCCGAGGGCGCGGTCGGGGCTGGTGCACTGCAGGGCCGCCGCGAAGGCGCGCGCCGTGGTGGAACGGCCCGAGCCCGGCGGCCCCGTGAAGAGCCACGCGTGCGTCATCTTCGAGGCCTCGGGCAGCGGGGTGTCGGCGGCGACCGCGGTCACCAGGGCGTCGGCGTCCCGCGCGGCGGCCTCAAGCTGCCCGCTCACCTTCTCCTGGCCCACCAGGTCGTCCCATACGGTCATGGGGCGCCGCCCTTTCGTCGAACCTGCCGTCGCCGTCGCCGTCACCATCGACGGCGCAGCCGCTGTCATCACCACGGCCGCAGCCGCAGCCGCAGCCACAACCGCGCCTTTTGCCGCACGTGTGCCTGCTGCGTCCCATTGTGCGGGAGGGCACTGACAACGAGGCCCGGACGCCGGCCCGGCCCCGCTGTCGGCGCCCTGCCGACGCCGATGCCGCCTCTGCCGACGCCCTGCTGGACGTGCTGGACGCCCCGCCCGCGATGCCGTCAGCGCCGGCGGCGCCCGTTCCCCTCGTCCCGCTCGTCGTCGTCCCGCGGGCCCAGCAACTCGTCGGCCAGCGTCGGCAGATCGTCCAGCGGGGTCTCCTCCGCCCAGTCCGAACGGGGGCGCCGCCGCGGCCTGCCCTCGGCGTCGACCTGGGGCAGCTCACGCGTGCCGCCGTCGGAGGCACCGGTTCCGGCGCCGTAACCGTCCCCGTACCCGGGAGGCACCCGGTCCTCGGGCTCGCGGCCACGACCACGGCCGCGCTCGTCCCGTACCGGGGGAAGGACCGCCGTCTCGTCCGCGGCGGGCTCCGGCCGGGCCGGCGGCAGCACCGCGGTCTCGTCGGCGGCGCCCTGCGGAGGCTGCGGCACCTGCGGCAGCACAGCCGTCTCGTCACCGGCCGGACCGGCGGCCGGCCGGGCGTCCCGCGGCGGCACCGGAGGCAGCACGGCCGTCTCGTCGACCGGACCACCGGACGCGTTCGTGGGCGTCACCATGGGCGTCTGCACGGTGCTCTCGTTGTCCGGACTCGCGTTGTCCGGGCTCTCGCTGTCCGGACTCGCGCTGTCCGGACTCGCGTTGCCCTCGTGCCCAGTGCTCGCGTGCCCAGTACCCGCGTTCCCAGTACCCGCGTTCCCAGTGCTCGCGTTCCCGGTGCTCGGGCTCTCGTTGTCCGAACCAGCCGCCGTCCGGCCGGACCCAGCCCCTCCAGAAGGCGCGGGGGTCACCGCCGCGGACGACGCGGCAGCCGCCCGCGCCGAAGCCGCCGCAGCCGCGGAAGCGGTGTTGGCCGCCGCCACAGCGGCCGCAGCCTCCGCCGCCCGGCGCGCCTCCTCGGCCCGTACCAGCGCCTCCTCGGCCTTCCGCTGCTTCTCCAGGCGCCGCTCCTCGGCCTCCGCCCGCAGCCGCGCCTCCTCCTCGGCCTGCTTGCGCCGGCGCTCCTCCTCGGCCGCGCGGGCCTTCTCCTCCGCAAGCTGCCGTGCCTTCTCCTGCTCGGCACGCACGCGTGCGGCCTCGGCACGCTGACGGGCCTCCTCGGCCTGCCGCTCGGCCTCGCGCCGCTGCGCCTCCTCCAGTTCGAGCCGCTTGCGCTCTTCCTCCTCCGCGCGCAGCCGGGCCAGCTGCTCCTGGCGCTCGCGCTCCAGCCGCTCCTCCTCGGCCTTGCGTGCGGCCTCTTCCTCGGCCTTGCGGCGCGCCTCTTCCTCGGCGGCCTTGCGGGCCTCCTCCTTGGCCTTGATCTCGGCCTCGGAGAGCGGCAGCACCACGTCGAGCCGGTGCCGGATCACGGTGGTGACGGACTCGGGCTCCTGCCCGGCGTCGACGACGAGGTAGCGGCCGGGGTCGGCGGCGGCCAGCGTCAGGAAACCGGACCGCACGCGCGCGTGGAACTCGGCGGGCTCCGACTCCAGCCGGTCCGGCGCCTCGGTGAACCGCTCGCGCGCGGTCTCCGGCGCCACGTCCAGCAGGACCGTCAGATGCGGTACGAGCCCGTCCGTGGCCCAGCGGTTGATGCGGGAGACCTCGGTGGGGGACAGATCGCGCCCCGCCCCCTGGTAGGCCACCGAGGAGTCGATGTACCGGTCCGAGACCACGACCGCGCCCCGTTCCAGCGCGGGCCGCACCACGGTGTCCACGTGCTCCGCGCGGTCGGCGGCGTACAGCAGCGCCTCCGCGCGGTGCGAGAGGCCGGCCGACGACACGTCGAGCAGGATCGACCGCAGCCGCTTGCCGACGGGGGTGGCGCCGGGCTCGCGCGTCACGACGACCTCGTGCCCCTTGGCGCGGATCCACTCCGCGAGGGCCTCGGCCTGGGTGGACTTGCCTGCGCCGTCGCCGCCCTCCAGGGCGATGAAGAACCCGGCGTCGGTGGGCGCCTGCACCGGGTCGTCCCCGCCGCGCAGCGCGTCCCTCAGGTCGTGCCGCAGGGGTACTCCGGAGCGGTCGTCGGCCTTGGCGAGGACCAGTGCGGCGACCGGCAGGAGCAGCGCGCCGACCAGCATCAGGGTGAAGGCGGCGCCGCCGTGCGCGAACACGAACTTGCCGTTCTCCAGGCGGTGCGGACCGATGGCCGCCGCCACGAGCGGCGCCACCAGGACGCCGACGGCCACGAAGACCCGTACGACCGCGTGCAGGTGTTCCGTCGTACGCGTGCGGCGGTAGTCCTCGGCCTCCTGGTCGAGCAGGGCGTGGCCGGTGTTGGCGGCGACGCCCGCGCCGGTGCCCGCGAGGCCGACGATCAGGAGCACGGTGGTGACGTCGGGGACGAGTCCGGCGGCGAGCAGCGCGATCCCGGTGAAGGCGATCGCCAGGGCGAGCAGCCGCCGGCGCGACAGGGACGGCAGCAGCCTGGGCGCCGTACGGATGCCGACCACGACCCCGCCGGTCACCGCGAGCACCAGCAGCCCGAACGTCACCGGGCCGCCGCCCAGGTCCTTGGCGTGCAGCACGGCCACGGCGACGGCCGCCGCGACGGCTCCGGCGACGGCCGCGCAGGCGAGCACCAGGAGCGGGATGGCCCCCGTACGGCCCTTGTCGATGCCCGAACCCGTCCTGGGGCGGCGCAGCCCCTCCAGCGGCGACCGCGCGCGCGGGGTGCGCACGTCGGGCAGTTCGAGGAAGGTGAGCACCGACAGGGACGCGGCGAACAGGCCCGCGGAGACGTACGAGGCGAGCGCCGCCTGGTGCTGGTCGAACCACGCGAGTCCGGCGCCCAGCAGGTTGTTGAGGAGCCCGGCGACGACGAGCACCGCCGCCGCGAGGGGCGCCGTGACGAATCCCGTACGCAGGGCGAGGCGCCGCAGGGCGTCCATGTGGTCGGGCAGCGGTCGTACCGTCGCGCCCTCCAGCGGGGGCGCGGGCAGGAGCGCGGGCGCCGCGCTCTCGCGGCACACCGTCCAGAAGCGCTCGGCGACCCCGATGACGAACGCCGTCACGAGGAGCACGGCCAGCGCGTTCTCAGGGGTCCAGTCGATCCACAGGGGCGCGATGATCAGCAGTACGGCCCGTACTCCGTCCGCGCCGACCATGGTCCAGCGGCGGTCGAGCGGACCGTCCTGGGCGGTGAGTGAGGTGAGCGGGCCCAGAAGCACCGCTCCGAAGAGGAGCGTCGCGAGGATGCGTGCCCCGAAGACCGCCGACACGGCGAGGGCCACTCCGCGGTAGCCGCCTCCGAAGGAGCCGTCGGACACCGCCGCCTGCAGGGCGAGCAGGACCAGCACCAGCAGGGCGAGAGCGTCACCGACGCCGCTCACCAGCTGGGCGCTCCACAGCCGCCTCAGTTGCGGTACACGCAGCAGCGCCCGGACGGCTCGCTCCCGTGAGTCTGCGACCAGGGAGTCGTCGGGGGCCGAAGTGTGGGCCGTTGGCTGCTCGGCTCGCGTCATCCTGCCAGCCTATCCGGACGCACCCGGTCCCCGAATAGGGCCCCGAACATGCGAACGCCCTCGACACCAAGTGGTGTCGGGGCGTTCGTTCTGGGAACCGAAGGTGAAAGATCCGGTCCGCCTCCGGTCGGCCTCCCGACCGGAGGCGGACCGGTCCTCGACCGAGGACGGAGAGCGGTTCAGCTCTTTGTGCGGCCTCTGTGAAGAACCGCTCAGTCCTCGGCCGTCGCCTTGGCGGCCGTGGCCTTCGCGGTCGTCTTCTTGGCGGCCGTCTTCTTCGCGGTGGTGGTCTTCTTTGCCGCCGTTTTCGTAGCAGCTGTCTTCTTTGCTGCCGTTTTCTTCGCGGGCGCCTTCTTGGCGGGGGCCTTCTTCGCCGCCTTCTTGGCCGTCTTCTTCGCCGGCCCCTTGGCCCGCTTCTCCGCGAGCAGCTCGAAGCCCCGTTCCGGAGTGATCGCCTCGACACTGTCGTCGGACCGCAGGGTCGCGTTGGTCTCGCCGTCGGTGACGTACGCGCCGAAGCGGCCGTCCTTGACGACGACGGGCTGTCCGCTGACCGGGTCGGCGCCCAGTTCCTTCAGCGGCGGCTTGGCGGCGGCGCGGCCCCGCTGCTTGGGCTGCGCGTAGATCGCGAGGGCCTCGTCGAGCGTGATCGTGAAGAGCTGGTCCTCGCTCGTGAGGGAGCGGGAGTCGGTGCCCTTCTTCAGGTACGGGCCGTAGCGGCCGTTCTGCGCGGTGATCTCCACGCCTTCGGCGTCCGTGCCGACGACGCGCGGCAGCGACATCAGCTTGAGCGCGTCCGCGAGGGTGACGGTGTCCAGGGACATCGACTTGAAGAGCGAGGCCGTACGCGGCTTCACGGCGTTCTTGCCGGTCTTCGGGGTGCCCTCGGGCAGCACCTCGGTGACGTACGGGCCGTAGCGGCCGTCACGGGCGATGATCTGGTGGCCCGACTCGGGGTCGGCGCCCAGCTCGAAGTCGCCGCTCGGCTTGGCGAGCAGTTCCTCGGCGAGTTCGACGGTCAGCTCGTCGGGTGCCAGGTCCTCGGGCACGTCGGCGCGCTGGTGGTTCTCGGAGTCCTTCTCGCCGCGCTCCACGTACGGGCCGTAGCGGCCGACGCGCAGCATGATGTCGCCGCCCATCACGGGGAACGACGACACCTCGCGGGCGTCGATGGCACCGAGGTCGGTGACGAGCTCCTTGAGGCCGCCGAGGTGGTCGCCGTCGCCGTTGCCGGCCTCCGCGGCCCCGGTCGCCTCGCCCTCGCCGAAGTAGAAGCGCCTGAGCCACGGGACGGACTGGGCCTCGCCCCGCGCGATGCGGTCGAGGTCGTCCTCCATCTTGGCCGTGAAGTCGTAGTCGACGAGCCGCCCGAAGTGCTTCTCCAGGAGGTTGACCACGGCGAAGGACAGGAAGGAGGGCACGAGGGCCGTCCCCTTCTTGAACACGTAGCCGCGGTCGAGGATCGTGCCGATGATCGACGCGTACGTCGACGGGCGGCCGATCTCCCGTTCTTCGAGCTCCTTGACCAGGCTGGCCTCGGTGTAACGGGCCGGGGGCTTGGTCGCGTGACCGTCGACCGAGATCTCCTCGGCGGACAGCGGGTCGCCCTCCTCCACCTGGGGAAGGCGGCGCTCACGGTCGTCCAGCTCGGCGTTCGGGTCGTCCGCGCCCTCGACGTACGCCTTCAGGAAGCCGTGGAAGGTGATCGTCTTGCCGGACGCGCTGAACTCGGCGTCCCGGCCGTCGGAGGCCCTGCCCGCGATCTTGACGGTGACGGAGTTGCCGACCGCGTCCTTCATCTGGGAAGCGACGGTCCGCTTCCAGATCAACTCGTACAGCCGGAACTGGTCGCCGGTCAGACCCGTCTCGGCCGGGGTGCGGAAACGGTCGCCCGAGGGACGGATCGCCTCGTGCGCCTCCTGCGCGTTCTTCACCTTCCCGGCGTACGTACGCGGCTTGTCCGGCAGGTAGCTCGCGCCGTAGAGCTGCGTGACCTGAGCGCGGGCCGCGGTGATCGCGGTGTCCGAGAGGGTCGTGGAGTCCGTACGCATGTAGGTGATGAAGCCGTTCTCGTACAGCTTCTGCGCCACCTGCATCGTGGACTTCGCGCCGAAGCCGAGCTTGCGGCTCGCCTCCTGCTGGAGCGTGGTCGTACGGAAGGGTGCGTACGGCGAGCGCCGGTACGGCTTCGACTCGACGGACCGTACGGCGAAGTCCGTGTTCTCCAGGGCGGCGGCCAGCGCGCGGGCGTTGGCCTCGTCCAGGTGGAGGGTGTTCGCGCCCTTGATCTGCCCGAGCGAGTCGAAGTCACGGCCCTGGGCGACGCGCTTGCCGTCGACCGCGGTCAGCCGGGCGACCAGGTTCGACGGGTCGCTGCGGTCGCCGGCGCGGCCGGTGCCGAAGGTGCCGGTCAGGTCCCAGTACTCGGCGGAGCGGAAGGCGATGCGCTCGCGCTCCCGCTCGACGACGAGACGGGTCGCGACGGACTGGACGCGGCCTGCCGACAGCCGCGGCATGACCTTCTTCCACAGGACCGGCGAGACCTCGTAGCCGTAGAGGCGGTCGAGGATACGGCGGGTCTCCTGGGCGTCGACCATGCGCTGGTTGAGCTCGCGCGGGTTGGCGACGGCGCTGCGGATCGCGTCCTTGGTGATCTCGTGGAAGACCATCCGGTGGACGGGGACCTTGGGCTTCAGGACCTCAAGAAGGTGCCACGCGATGGCCTCGCCCTCGCGGTCCTCATCGGTTGCGAGGAAGAGCTCGTCGGAATCCTTCAGCAGGTCCTTGAGCTTCTTGACCTGCGCCCTTTTGTCAGCGTTGACCACGTAGATCGGCTGGAAGTCGTTCTCGACGTCCACGCCGAGCCGACGCACCTCGCCGGTGTACTTCTCGGGCACCTCCGCGGCGCCGTTGGGGAGGTCGCGGATGTGCCCGACACTCGCTTCGACGACGTATCCGGGGCCGAGATAGCCCTTGATCGTCTTCGCCTTGGCAGGCGACTCGACGATGACGAGTCGGCGGCCGCCGTGTGCGGTCTCGCTGGTCGGGGACAACTTCGCTCTTCTCTCCGGTCGACGCAGGGGGTCTCGCCCCAGGCCTTGAACCCGGGGGTCGGGTCATGCTGACGCTGCGGAGTGTGACGGTACATCCCGCCCCCGTGTCAAAC
The DNA here is from genome assembly GCF_042677425.1 of Streptomyces sp. NPDC127119. Classification (NCBI taxonomy): domain Bacteria; kingdom Bacillati; phylum Actinomycetota; class Actinomycetes; order Kitasatosporales; family Streptomycetaceae; genus Streptomyces; species Streptomyces sp. NPDC127119. Next base: position 11,498 of record NZ_JBHXTO010000027.1, read on the forward strand.
GGGAAAAGCCCGCAACGGCCACTCGAACGGTAACCCGACTCCCGCCATTCCTGCCGCCCGGAGTGCCGACCTGCCCTTTCCGGGACATCCGGAGCGTGACCTCTCAATTACCGGAGAGGCGAAGTCCGACCGGCGTCGATCTTGCCCGCGCCCGCCGCCGTACGGCGATTCCAGGACAGCGGAGACGGCGTTTCCCGGACAGCGGGGCGGTGTTGCGTGGGCGGCGGGCCGCATCGAGCGGACGGCGGAAGGCGTTCCCCGAGGAGCGGGTCGGACCGGCGCGTCACCGGCGGCCGGAACTCAGACGCGAGTGAAACACCACACCGCGAGGAGCACGGCGGCCGTCCCGGCGAAGCCCGCGACCGCCACCGATGCGACGGGGCTCACCCCGAGGGCGACGGGAGCGCGCTGTCGCAGCCGGACCGCGGTCCACAGCAGCAGTCCGCCCCCGAACAGGGCGAACACCGCTCCCGTGAAGATCGCCGGACCGCTCTCCATGGCTCGTCCCTTCGCCCTCGTGTGTCGCAGGGTCCCGCCCTCGCGGGCCCCGCGTCCCGCTCTCGCGCGCTCTGGTCGGGACGCTGGCACCTCCGGGAAGCCGGAATCCCAACCCGGGGTGAACGGGAGGCGGCCGATTCCGTGCGTCCCGGCGTCCCGACGCGGGGCGGCCCACACCGCGAGCCGCTCCGCTGCCATGCCACGTCCGCACCGGATACGCACCGGGAGCGGACCGGCCGGAAGGGACCGGTGACCGCACGCGCCCGAAGCCGACCACGCCGTCGGGTGGAGTCCGTCACACCGCGCCGGGCGCCGGTATCTTTCCGCTCGTCTGCACGCCGTCGGCGCGGCTCACCGTGCACACCGCCTTGGTGAATCCCTGGCTCCAGGAGTACTCGTCGGTCAGCCAGCCCTGGACGACCCTCTCGGTGTCGGGCGCCCAGGTCGACTCGAACTTGTTCCCGCAGAGCTTGGGCGCGTTTTCGAGGCCCTTCTTGAACTCCATGGTCGCCGGGACCTGGACGACGCCTATGACCTGGTTGTCGTGCAGCTCGTCGCAATCGGTCAACGTCGCCCTGAAGAACTCCTTCTCCATCTGGACGTTCCAGCAGTCGCCGTCGACCATCTGACCGGGCAGCAGCTCCGACCCCACCTCCCGGAAACGGCCCACGGCACCGCCGATGGCGGCGTGCCGTCCCAGTACGAGACATGCCGTACGGGCCTCGGCCTTCTCGAAGCCGCGCTCCGTCGGCGTCACGGTGTAGAGGTCCGCGTCGGGCAGCGCGTCGGCGATCTCCTCGCCCTGCCGCTCGCAGCGCCTCGCGCCCTCGGCGCGGGCGTCGGCGTAGTCGGCCGCCGTGTCCACGGCCACCACCTGGCCGTCCGGATGGGCCTTCCCGCAGTCCACGACGCCGAGGTTCGGCACCGACTTGAACGGTGTTCCGGGCCAGACCGCCCGCACACAGTCCCCGGTCTTCAACGGCTTCTTGAGCCCCACCTTCTTGCCGTACGGGAGGGCCGGCCCCGTGTCGCCCGACGCGGGCGACGTCGTGCCGCCGGTCTTCGCCTCCTTCTTGTCGTCGCCGCTGAACGTGAGGGCCGCCAGTGCGACGCCGCCGACCACCAGCACCAACGCCGTGACGACCGTGAGAACCGCGGCGGTGGACAGGATGCGTCGCGTGTCGTCCCGGCCACCGCCGACATCGGTGACCGCCGTCGGACCGCTCCCGTAGGGCGGGGACCCGCCGCCGGCGTAGGGCGGGACCGGGCCGGCGCCCCCGTAGGGCCGCGGAGTCCGCGGAGATCCGCTGCTCCCGTACGGCGCGTACGGCGAGGAGGACTCGCCCGCGTACGGATTCCAGGCCCGGTACGGCCCCTGCGCGCCGGGCCCCTGCCAGGGGTCCTGTCCGCCGCCCGGCGGGCCCTGCGGAGAGGGACCGCCCGGTGTGTGCGGTGTCTGCGGAGTGCTGCGGCCCTGAGGGGTGTGCGAGGGCGGGAACTGCGGCGCGTTCCCGGCCGAGGACAGCCCACCTGGAGCCTCGGGGAGCGGGCCGGGCGGCCCGGAACCCGGTGTGGAGGCGGGAGTCCGGGCCCCGCCCCATGGATCACCCTGCCCCGCGGCGGGCGCGGACCCGGGGGTCGGTGTCGACCGGTCGGGCCCGCCACCGGAGGCCACCGCCCCGGCAGCCGCGGCCCCGGGAACCACCCCGGGCGGCGGCCCGAACACCCCGCCCGCCGGGCTCCGCAGCACCCGCTCCAGCCCGCGCGACACCGCTTCCGGCGAGAACCTGCGCACCGGGTCCTTCACCAGCAGGCCGTGCAGCACCGGCGCCAGTTCACCCGCCCGCTCCGGCGGTGTGGGCTCCTCGCTCAGCAGGGCCGTCAGGGTCGCGTACTCCCCGTGCCGGTCGAACGGGCCGCGTCCCTCGACCGTCGCGTACAGGGTGGCGCCGAGCGAGAACATGTCGGCGGCCGGTGTGGGCGGCTCACCGCGGGCCCGCTCCGGCGAGAGGTACCCGGGCGTACCGAGGATGCCGGCCGTGGCGGTGAGCCGGGGCTCGCGGGACTCGGGCTGCAGCGCGATGCCGTAGTCGGTGAGCAGCACGCGCGCGTAGGGATCGCCCGAGGCGTCCGGGGCCAGCAGGACGTTGGCGGGTTTCACATCGCGGTGGAGGATGCCGATCCGGTGCCCGGCGGTGAGCGCGTCGAGCACACCGAGCCCGATCCGGGCCGTCTGCACGGGCGTCAGCGGGCCCGCCCGCCGGACGACCGTCTGGAGATCGACCGCGTCCGGCACGAACTCCATGACGATCCAGGGCAGCCCCTCGTGCATCAACACGTCGTGCACGGTGGCCACATGCGGATGGCCGCGCAGCCGCGCCGCGTTCCGTGCCTCGCTGCGGGCCCGTGCGATGCGCTCCTGGACCCCCGGCTCCGCCGGTCCGGGAGAACCCTCGCCCTCGCCCGCGGACTCGCCCGATTCCCTCGGCACATCGGGCAGGTTGATCTCCTTCATGGAGACCTCGCAGGCCAACTCCTCGTCGTACGCGAGCCAGACGCGGCCCATGCCGCCCGCGCCCAGCGTGCGCAGCAGCCGGTAGCGCCCGTTGATCAGCCTGCCTTCACCCCGACCCGGCGTGTCCCCCGACATACGGCCTCCCCCGAGACAGCGCGCCTCCCCCGAGGACGCGTGCGTTCTGTCTCTCGAAGGTAGCTTCGCACGTACCACCGACAGGAGCCCTTTTGCGTACCAATCGCGCCAGAACCGACACATCAGGCTCATCGGCGCGGATACGTATCAGTCGTCTCGCTCCCGGCTCAGTCGTGTCGCTGCCGACCGGCCGCCGACGACGAGTTCACGTCATCCGACGGGCCCGGGGCACCGCCCCGCCAGCCGCTCCCGCCCGCTTCCCGGTGCCTTCTGGTGCCCCACGGCGTCAGTGCGACGTCACCGCGACGTCAGTGCGCCGCGGGCTCGATGAATCCCTGCTCGACCAGCACCCGGATCTGGGCGGGCGTCCGGTCGCGGAGCAACACCGGATCCTCTCCGACCAGTTGGGCGATGGCGTCCAGGATGCGTCCCGCGCTCAGCGTGCCGTCGCAGACGCCCGCGAAACCGGCGCCGACCGTGTCCACCTTCGTGGCCCGCCGCATCCCGCGGTGCTGGCGCAGCACGACGTGCTCCGGGTCCTCGGCACCGGGCAGCCCGACCTGCTCCTGCACGACCTCGCCGACCAGCCTGAAGTGCGCCGCCAGCAGGGCCGCGTCGTCGTGTTCACGCAGATAGTCGACCCGCTCGAAATGGGCGCGCACGGTGTCGCCGAGCGGCTGCTCGACGGAGTGCGGCCACTCCTCCAGGACGACCGAGGGCAGCTCCGCGTCCGACCTGCGCAGCGTGATCCAGCCGAAGCCGACGGCCTTCACCTTGCGCGCCTCGAACTCGTCCAGCCAGGCGTCGTACCGCGCCTGGTACTCCACGGGATCGGCGTAGTGGTCGCCCGCGTCGCGCAGCCACAGTTCGGCGTACTGCGTGACGTCCTGGACCTCGCGCTGCACGATCCACGCGTCGCAGCCGCGCGGCACCCAGGAGCGCAGCCGGTCCTGCCAGTCCTCGCCCTCCACGTGCTGCCAGTTGGCCAGGAACTGGGCGTATCCCCCTTCGTTCAGACGGTCACCCGCCTCCTGAACGAGCGTGCGGCACAGATCGTCCCCGCCCATCCCGCCGTCGCGGTAGGTGAGCCGGGCGCCGGGGGAGATCACGAAGGGCGGGTTCGAGACGATGAGGTCGAACGTCTCGTCGCCCACCGGTTCGAAGAGGGAGCCCTCGCGCAGGTCGGCCGCCGGAGCCCCGGACAGGGCGAGCGTGAGCGCGGTGATGTGCAGCGCGCGGGGGTTGAGGTCGGTCGCGCTCACGCGCGTGGCGTGCTGTGCGGCGTGCAGCGCCTGGATCCCGGAGCCGGTTCCGAGGTCGAGCGCGGAGGCGAAGGGGCCGCGCACGGTGATGCCCGCGAGCGTGGTGGACGCGCCGCCCACGCCGAGTACGACGCCTTCGTCATGGCTGCCGATGCCGCCGGCCCCGCCGACCGCGCAGCCGAGGTCCGAGACGATGAACCAGTCCTCGCCGCCCGGTCCGCCGTACGGCCGTACGTCGACGACGGCCGCGACCTCGTCGCCGCCGACGCGGGTCAGCCAGCCGCTCTCCAGGCAGTCCTGCACCGGCAGAACGTCCGCCACGCGCGCGTGCGGCACGGGCTGCTGCAGCAGGAACAGCCGTACGAGGGCTTCCAGCGGGGAGTCGCCCCGGGTGGCCCGGAGCGCGGGCACGGTCTCACTGCGGGCCAGCGCCGCGTACGCGGGGGCGCCGAGCAGGTCGAGCAGCCCGTCGGCGCTGAAGGAGGCGCCCAGGAGGGCGTCCCGCAGCCGTGCGGTGACGTCGGTGCGGTCGGACGAGGGCAGCGGTGCCAGGCTGGTGTTACTCACCCGCCCATTGTGACGCGCGCCCGGCGCCACGCGGGCGGCCAGCCTCCCGCGTCGCCCACCTGACCGGGGATCCGCGTCACGTCGCCCGCCGGGGCCGTGCCCCGCGCCGGAGGGCCTGAGCGGCACCCCGGCGCCGGGCAGCGGCTGCGCCGGGGTTCAGCTCTTCGTCGCCGAGGCGGACGGGGACGCGCTCTTGCAGCTCTCCTGCTTGGCCATCGCCTTGCCCACGTCGCCCTCCTCCAGCTTCGCGAGGGCGTCGTTGCCGCTCTGGCTCAGCTTGTCGAGCTGGGTGGCGATCCCCTTCAGACCGTCGGCGAACTTCGCCTGGTCCTTCGTGTCGAGGTCGTCGACCTGCTTCTTGAGGTCGCCGTACGACGCGGAGATCGTGTCGAGCTCCTTGACGGCGTCCGTCTTCTTCTTCTCGCCGCCCTCCACGTCCGGCGCCCCGGCCTTGCTCACGGCGCCGCCGATCGCCTTGTAGGCGTCGGACATGTCCTGGAAGGCCTGGGCGTCGGTCTTCTGGACGTCCGCCGGGGTGCTGTTGTCCGAGGTCTGCTGCTGGATGGCGGTGTTGGCGGCCGCGATCTTCTTGGCCTGCGGCTTCACCGCGTCGCAGACCTGCTTGGCCCAGGAGTTCAGCTTGTCGCTGTTGTCGTCACTGCTGCTGCATCCCGACAGCGCCAGTACCAGTACCGCACCGCCGGACAGCGCGGCCGCGAGCTTCTTGTTCACCGGGTTGGTCCCTTCCATGGCTCTCGGCCCCGGAACATACACGCCAATCGGGCGACACCACCGTGACGAACATCCGTTTGGACCGCTATTGAAGCCATTTGCACCAGGCGGGGAAGGGGCGAGATAAGGCTCACGAAACAGGGCGTACACACAGGCGTACGCACAGACGGGCGGGGGGGGGGGCGCGGCAGACAAAGACGCCCCCCCCCCCCCGGGAGGCCAAAG
>NZ_JBHXTO010000027.1:17441-32194 GCF_042677425.1 Streptomyces sp. NPDC127119
GCACCAGGCGGGGAAGGGGTGAGATATGGCTCGCGAAAATGGTCGTACCCACCGGCTAACTCACTGCCGGGCGGGCGGACGGCACGTCAGTACGCGCCGTCCGCCCGCCCGTTGAGCGCAATCCGCTCAGCCGAGCCCGGGGTCTACGAGACCACCGCCGGATCGACCGGTTTGGCCACCCGCTCGGAGTTGCCCTCGTCGCCCACGGAGATGCCGCGCCGCTTGGACACGTACACCGCGCCGATGATGACGGCGAACGAGAGCACCGCGATGAGGACCCGCATGCCCACGCTCTTGTCGTCGCCGTAGCTGAATTTGACCACTGCCGGCGCGATGAGCAGCGCCACCAGGTTCATCACCTTCAGGAGGGGGTTGATCGCCGGTCCCGCGGTGTCCTTGAAGGGGTCACCGATCGTGTCGCCGATCACCGTCGCGGCATGGGCCTCGCTGCCCTTGCCGCCGTGGTGGCCGTCCTCGACGAGCTTCTTGGCGTTGTCCCACGCGCCACCGGAGTTGGCGAGGAAGACCGCCATCAGCGTGCCGGTGCCGATGGCGCCCGCGAGGAAGGCGCCGAGCGCGCCGACCCCGAGCGTGAACCCGATCGCGATCGGCGTCAGTACGGCGAGCAGACCGGGCGTGGTCAGCTCGCGAAGCGCGTCCTTCGTACAGATGTCGACGACGCGCCCGTACTCGGGCTTCTCGCTGTAGTCCATGATCCCGGGGCGCTCGCGGAACTGCCGCCGCACCTCGTAGACCACGGCCCCGGCCGACCGCGACACCGCGTTGATCGCCAGCCCCGAGAAGAGGAAGACGACCGCGGCGCCCGCGATGAGCCCGACCAGGTTGTTGGGCTGCGAGATGTCCATCATCAGGTTCATCGGGGCACTCGGGCCCGAGACCTTCTCCCCCACGTCGTTCGCGGCCGTGAGGATGGCGTCCCGGTACGAGCCGAAGAGCGCCGACGCCGCCAGTACCGCGGTGGCGATGGCGATGCCCTTCGTGATGGCCTTGGTGGTGTTGCCGACGGCGTCCAGGTCGGTGAGCACCTGTGCGCCCGCGCCCTCGACGTCGCCCGACATCTCGGCGATGCCCTGCGCGTTGTCGGAGACCGGCCCGAAGGTGTCCATGGCGACGATGACGCCGACCGTGGTGAGCAGACCCGTTCCGGCGAGGGCCACCGCGAACAGCGCCAGCATGATCGACGTACCGCCGAGCAGGAAGGCCCCGTAGACGCCGAGGCCGATCAGCAGCGCGGTGTAGACGGCCGATTCGAGACCGATCGAGATACCGGCGAGGACGACGGTGGCCGGGCCGGTGAGCGAGGTCTTGCCGATGTCCCTCACCGGGCGACGGGTCGTCTCGGTGAAGTAGCCGGTCAGCTGCTGGATCAGCGCGGCCAGCACGATGCCGATGGCGACCGCGAGGAGCGCGAGGATCCGCGGGTCGCCGGACTTGCCGAGGATGGCCTCGTCGGTGACACCGTCCAGGTCGGCGTACGAGGACGGCAGATAGACGAAGACGGCCACGGCCACCAGCGCCAGCGAGATCACCGCGGAGATGAAGAAGCCACGGTTGATGGCGCTCATCCCACTGCGGTCCGCACGGCGCGGAGCGACCGCGAAGATGCCGATCATCGCGGTGAGTACGCCGATCGCGGGCACGATCAGCGGGAAGGCGAGCCCGGAGTCCCCGAACGCCGCCTTGCCGAGGATCAGCGCGGCGACGAGCGTGACGGCGTACGACTCGAAGAGGTCGGCGGCCATACCGGCGCAGTCGCCGACGTTGTCGCCCACGTTGTCCGCGATGGTCGCGGCGTTGCGCGGATCGTCCTCCGGGATGCCCTGCTCGACCTTGCCGACCAGGTCGGCGCCGACGTCGGCGGCCTTGGTGAAGATGCCGCCGCCGACACGCATGAACATGGCGATCAGCGCGGCGCCGAGACCGAAGCCCTCCAGGACCTTCGGCGCGTCGGCCGCGTACACCAGCACCACACAGGAGGCGCCCAGCAGACCGAGCCCCACCGTGAACATGCCGACGACGCCGCCCGTGCGGAAAGCGATCTTCATGGCTTTGTGCGAGACGGCGGTGAGATCCTTTTCGGGCTCACCCTCCGCCGGGGTCGCTTCCCGTGCCGCGGCGGCCACGCGGACATTGCTGCGTACGGCGAGCCACATGCCGATATATCCGGTGGTCGCCGAGAACGCCGCGCCGATCAAGAAGAAGACCGATCGGCCGGCACGCTGATTCCAGTCGTCCGCGGGCAGCAGCATGAGCAGGAAGAACACCACGACGGCGAATACCCCGAGGGTACGCATCTGCCGCCCCAGGTAGGCATTCGCGCCCTCCTGGATCGCGACCGCGATCTCCTTCATGCTGTCGGTGCCCTCGCCCGCCGCGAGCACCTGGCGGACCAGGACCCCGGCGACGGCAAGCGCCGCAACGGCGACGACCGCGATCACCACGACGATGAGGCGGTTGTCGTCCGTCAGTACCGCGGCTGCGAGGGTAGTGGGCTGGTCAAACTGATGAGGGGTAGAAAGCCCCGCCATTCGTCCTCCTTGACGCTTGGACCGAGCTCAAGATGTGGACGGATTGTAGGTACCGGAACCTGATCAAAACAGTGCGCGGTAAGCGGAATTGGCCTTCACATGCTCTTCAGCAAATGATCCGGTGATCGACGGGGGGCCCGAAAGTGGTAATGCCTCAAACGCATTGACTCCAGGTCCATTACCGTGCGGCGCCGCGTAAAGCTGATCGTATTGTTGATCGAAATCCAGATCGTGAATTCATTCACGAAATGGGGGTGGCTTGATCCGGAGGGCGCGGGGGTGTCGGGGGGGTGGCCGACGGGCGCCGCGCATGCGCCGAGCGGTGGCGTCCCGGCGGCAAACGGCCGTCGGATGAGCGGGGGCGGATGACCGGCGATCGGGCGACGCCCGGGTGGTGATCTGGTGGTGATCGGCTGGCGCGGGGGCGGTGATCGGCTGGCGCCCGGCCAGGGATCGGGCGGCGCATGGACGGCGATCGGGCCGTGATCGGCCGGCTGGTCAGTCCTGGGGGACGCCTGCCGAGTGACCCGACGGGCAGTCGACGAGGGACCCGGGGCGGCTGCCGGGCGACTCACGGGCCACCGTCGAGAGGCTGGCCGGGCGGCGCGAGGGCGCCTCGGCTGGTGACCGGCGACCACCCTTGAGGCGACCGTCGAGTGGCCGCCAGGGCAACCTGAGGCGATCTTCGGGTGGCCGGCGGGGCAACCCTGGGGCGGTCGGTCGACGGCCGGTAGGGCTGTCGGGGCGGCGAGCGGAGGGGTGGTGGGGCAGCGGCCCGGAGGACGTTGGACGGCACCCGACGGGTCGTCAGCGGCGACTGGACCAAACCCGGGATACGGCCGATGGGCCGACCGAGCAGCGGTGGGCGCCCTCGCCCCTCCGGGAGACGGCCCTGGACGGCGGCTGTCGACACCTGAGGGGGCGTCCGACGCGGAGCCGCGGGAAACCCCCCGCCCGGGGACAGACGTGCCGGAGAGGGCGCCTGAGCGACGGCGGGGTCGCCGCCGACCAGCAGACCCACGCGACGGCGCGGACCGCGCGAGGCGGGTCCCGGGTCGACCAGCGAGCCGACGCGTCCAGCGAGACCAGGCGGCCACCAGGGACGGGCGGCAGCACGGTCGGCGAGGCGGTGCGGCCGACAAGGCAGTGCCGTCGGCCGACAGAACCGCTTTGCCGACTGCTCAGCCGGCGCAGCGAGGCGGCGGCGCGGTCAGCGAGGCCGCCGCCGTGGCTGGTCGGTCTCGCTGGGCAGCAGCGGGGCCGGGCAACAGCGCGGCCGTTGTCCGGCGACGCTTCGGCCGCGTGGCCGGACAGCGGCCGGACATGCCAAAGGGCCCTGGTGAGCAGGGCCCTTTCGCAAAGGTTCAGGCAGTACCAAGAGGGGTGGATCAGGGAACGAGCATGGCCGGCGGCGTGGTGGGCCAGCTCATCCTGATCAGTCCGCCGTTCTCACCGGCGGTCACTTCCACGTCGTCGACGAGGCCGCTGATGACCGCGAGGCCCATCTCGTCCTCTTCGGTCTCGACGTCCGCGCCGTCGGCTCCGCCATGGGCGCCCGGCGACTTCTCACCGGGAACCGTGTGCGGCGCCTCATCACCGACCTCGATGGAGAACAGCTTCTCCTCCTCGATCAGCGAGACCCGCACCGGCGCCGAGATTCCGGCGCTTTGGTGCAGGCCGACGGCCCGTGTGCAGGCTTCGCCCACGGCGAGCCTGACCTCGTCGAGGACGGCCTCGTCCACTCCGGCCCTGCGCGCCACCGCTGCCGCCACCAGTCGGGCGGTCCTGACGTGCTCGGGCAGCGCGCTGAAGCGGAGTTCAACGGTGGCCATGCATCCCCCTCGGAACTACGGGCGTGCGGTCGGGGGGTCGGGTCGCCGAGACCTGACCCCCCTCCATTGACTTCTGCCTCCCGGGCCGTGCCCGGGATTCGGCTGTGACGGCTGACCGGCCAGTCAGCAGGGACGGGCCGGACCGTGGCCGCTCAGTCGGTGGCCGCCACCGCTTCTTCGACCGAGGTGTGGATCGGGAACACCTTGGTGAGACCGGTGATGCGGAAGATCTTCAGAATGCGCTCCTGGTTGCAGACCAGACGGAGCGAACCCTCATGGGCACGCACCCGCTTCAGGCCGCCCACCAGCACGCCGAGACCGGTCGAGTCGAGGAAGTCCACGCCCTCCATGTCGACGACAAGGTGGAAACTGCCGTCGTTCACCAGCTCGACCAGCTGTTCGCGCAACTTGGGCGCGGTATATACATCGATTTCGCCACCGACCTCGACGACCGTACGATCGCCGACGGTACGGGTCGACAGGGACAGGTCCACGGATCCTCCAGCACCTTGCTATCGAGCGGTCATCCCAAGGGACACCTCGGCGGAGCCCCCGGGACGGTTCGCCAGCCGCGATGGCATTCAATCACTTACCGGCAGGCGTGCACGACGCCTTGGGCCCATTGTCCGTCATGCCGGTGACACACTCGATGCCGATGGCCAATAATCTCCGACCCGATCGAACCTCGACGGACACCGCCTCCCGCCCCTCGCCGGGCGAGATCCTGGACCGGCTGGCCTCTGGGCCGAGCCGGGCTTCGCGCATCACTCATACGGAGCACTTGCCCCCACGTGAGGGTCGCCATGCCGTGTGGCCCGACCGGATCCGTTCGGAGGTCGTCGCGGCGGTGCAGTCCGCCGGTATCGAACACCCCTGGGCCCACCAGGCACTCGCTGCCGAGCACGCCCTGGACGGCGAATCGGTGATCGTCTCCACGGGTACGGCCTCCGGCAAGTCCCTGGCGTATCTCGTCCCGGTTCTGTCGACACTCCTCGACGGTTCCGAGGCGCCGAACGGCCGCGGCTCGACCGCCCTCTACCTCGCTCCGACCAAGGCTCTCGCCGCGGACCAGCGCCGGTCCGTGAAAAAACTCTCACATCCGCTGGGCCACGCCGTCCGTTCCGCGGTCTACGACGGGGACACTCCCGTCGAGGAACGCGAGTGGGTGCGCCAGTACGCCAACTACGTCCTCACCAACCCCGACATGCTGCACCGCGGGATACTCCCCTCCCACCCCCGGTGGGCCTCCTTCCTGCGTGCCCTGCGCTATGTCGTCATCGACGAGTGCCACACCTACCGGGGCGTCTTCGGGTCGCACGTCGCCCAAGTGCTGCGCAGGCTGCGCCGCCTGTGCGCCCGTTACGGCTCCTCACCCGTCTTCCTCATGGCCTCCGCGACCGCCGCCGAGCCGTCCGTCGCCGCCTCCCGCCTCACCGGCCTGCCCGTGGTGGAGGTCGCCGACGACACCTCGCCCCGCGGGGAACTGGTCTTCGCCCTCTGGGAACCGCCCCTCACCGACCTGCACGGCGAGAAGGGCGCCCCGGTCCGCCGCTCCGCCACCGCCGAGACCGCGGACCTCCTCACCGACCTGACCGTGCAGGGCGTCCGCTCGGTCGCCTTCGTACGGTCCCGCCGCGGGGCCGAGTTGATCTCGGTGATCGCCCAGGAACGGCTCTCCGAGATCGATCGCTCCCTGGCCCGCCGCGTCGCTGCCTACCGCGGCGGCTACCTCCCCGAGGAACGCCGCGCCCTCGAACACGCCCTCCACTCCGGCGAACTCCTCGGCCTCGCCGCCACCACCGCTCTCGAACTGGGCATCGACGTCTCCGGCCTGGACGCCGTCGTCATCGCCGGCTACCCGGGCACCCGTGCGTCCCTCTGGCAGCAGGCCGGCCGCGCGGGCCGCTCCGGACAGGGGGCGCTCGCGGTACTGGTCGCCCGTGACGATCCGCTGGACACCTTCCTCGTCCATCACCCGGAAGCCCTGTTCGACCAGCCGGTGGAGTCCACCGTCCTCGACCCGGACAACCCGTACGTCCTCGCGCCCCACCTGTGCGCCGCGGCGTCCGAACTCCCCCTCACCGAGGAGGACTTCGATCTCTTCGGCCCGGCCACCGCCGACCTGATGCCGCAGCTGGAGGCCGCGAAACTGCTCCGCCGCCGCACGAAGGCGTGGCACTGGACCCGCCGGGAACGGGCCGCCGACCTGACCGACATCCGCGGCGGAGGCGGCAACCCGGTGCAGATCGTGGAGTCCGGCTCCGGACGGCTGCTGGGCACGGTCGACGCCGGGGCCGCGCACACCACCGTCCACGAAGGCGCGGTCCACCTCCACCAGGGCCGTACGTACCTGGTCGACGAGCTGCACCTGGACGATTCGGTCGCGCTGGTCACGGAGGCCAACCCGCCGTATTCGACGGTCGCCCGTGACACCACGGCCATCTCCGTCCTGGAGACGGACGTCGAAATCCCTTGGGGCGACGGCCGGTTGTGCTACGGCTCCGTCGAGGTCACCAATCAGGTCGTCTCCTTCCTGCGTCGTCGTCTCATGACCGGCGAGGTGCTCGGCGAGACGAAACTCGATCTGCCTCCCCGCACACTCCGTACGCGCGCCGTGTGGTGGACGGTCACCGAGGACCAGCTCGACGCCGCCCGGGTGAACCCCGAGATCCTGGGCGGCGCCCTGCACGCCGCCGAGCACGCCTCGATCGGCATGCTGCCGCTCTTCGCCACCTGCGACCGCTGGGACATCGGCGGCGTCTCCGTCCCGCTGCACCCGGACACCCTCCTGCCCACGGTCTTCGTCTACGACGGCCATCCCGGCGGCGCGGGCTTCGCGGAGCGCGCCTTCCACACCGCCCGCGAATGGCTCACCGCCACCCGCCAGGCCATCGCCTCCTGCGAGTGCGACGCCGGCTGCCCGTCCTGCATCCAGTCGCCCAAGTGCGGCAACGGCAACGAGCCGCTGCACAAGCGGGGAGCCGTCCGGCTGCTGACAGTTCTGCTGCAGGGAGCACCGGCAGCACCGGAGGAACCACCGGCCCCCGGGGAAGTTCTCCCCGAGGAGGCGCAGCGACAGGGCGACGGCCGGCAGCCGGACGCCGTCACCGCGACCGATCCCGCGGCCGGGCCCTAAGCCCCGGGGCCATGGGTCCCGGCGGGCCTGCCCGTGACCTGACCTCGGCCGTCAGCGGCCCCCGTCCCGCCTCGACCGTGACGTCCGCGATCTCGCCCCGGACGGCGCACCGCACGATCCGGGTGCCCTGCGCCCGTGCCACGCGGTCCGCCCGGGCGCAGGCCTCCGTCCCGCCGTCCGTCCAGTGGTCGGCCGCCGCGAGCGCCGCCAAGTCGGCCGCGCCGCCCGCACGATGACGGACCACCACCGCCTGTCCCATCGCCAGCACGGCACCGAAGACCACACACAGCACCGCGATCGCGCCGACGGCCCACACGGTCGCCGACCCCCGGTCCGAAGCGAGCCCCGGCCCACACGACCTCGTACGCCATCTCCCGAGGCCGGCCCGTCCGGATTCCCCCGTCCTTCTGACCTCCTCCGTCCTCCTGGCCTTCTCCGTCCTCCTGGCCCTCTCCGCCCCCCTCACCGGGCCGCCCCGACCGTCTCCTCCGCCAGGGCGACTGCCTCCTGTGTGAGGTCGAGGGTCAGCGCGTCGGGGCCGGGGGTCGTGGCCTCGACCCGGACGCGTACCAGGTCGCCCTCGCGCCGGACGGAGACGCCGGCGCCGCTCGGCGCCGCCTGGCGGGCGGTCTCCAGCACCGTGCCCGGCGGTTCCTGCCGGGCCGCCGCGCGAGCGCCGGCCCGGGCCGCGTCCACGCACTGGATCAGCGCGGTCGCGGCCAGCAACGCCCAGACCAGTGCCATCGTGAACGCCACCAGCACCGGCAGCACCACGGCCGCCTCCGCCGTCACGAAACCGCGGTCCCGGGCCGACGAACCCACGCGCGCGCCCGCCTCAGAACCTCCCACTGAGCGCCCGCCCCACGATGTCCTGCAGAACCCCGCGCACCTGCCCGCTGGTCAGCACCTCGTAGAGCAGCGCGGCGAACCCCACCGCCGCGATCAGCCCCATCGCGTACTCGGAGGTGACCATCCCGGCGTCCCTCCGCCCCGCCCCTGCCCGTCCCACCCGGGCCCAGCCCTCCAGAACCCACGCCCGCACCCGAACCCGAACCCGCACTGCCTTACCCATCCGAACCCCCGTACAGCTCTGTCCCGTTGACCTTTGACGTCTGGCCTCTGACGTTTGACCTTGGCTTTCGACTTTCGACTTTCGACCTTCGGCCTCTGACCTTGCTCACCCGTGGTTCCGCCCGTCAGCCATCACCCCCGCCCAAGGCCCCCACCCAGCACCCCGCTCGCCAGCCCGAGCACCACCGGCAGTACGCCGATCGCGATGAACGCGGGCAGGAAGCACAGCCCGACGGGAGCGGTGATCAGGACGCCCGCCCGTCGCGCCCGAGCCGTTGCGGCGCGCCCCCGTTCCGCGCGGGCCTCGGAGGCGACACGAGCGACCGGTACCGCCGCCGGTACTCCCGACTCGCCGGCCCGCTCCAGCAGCCGGGCCAGTCCTCGGGCGCCTGGCAACGCGGCCAGCGCGCGCCAGGCCTCCGCCGGTTCACCGCCGAGCCGCACCTCGGCCGCTCCCCGCGCCAGCCGCGCCCCCACGGGTCCCTCCAGCGCCTCCCCCACCGCCCGTGCGGCCATGACGGGGCTCGCGCCCGCCGCGATGCAGGCGGCCAGCAGATCGGCGGCAAGGGGCAGTTGCCGCGCGGCCTGTACCGCGTCGAACCCCTCCGCAGATCCCGCCGCCGACGCCGACGCCGATCCGCGCTGCCACCGCCACATCCCGAACGCGGCCACAAGTCCCACCAGGACCCCGGCCGTGCCACCGACGAACACCCAGCAGGCGCTCAAGGCGCCGATCACCGGCAGCCATCGCCGCACCACGTCACGCAGCTGCGAGCGCCGCCCGGAGGAGGCTGCCTCCACTGCCGGTTCGCGTTCGTCGGCCAGGATCGTCAGCAGCGCCTCGAACCGCCTGCGCGCCCTCCGCTTCCGCCGTGCCGCTCCCAGGGACCGGGCCAGCGCCCACAGTCCCGCCGCCACGCACACCACCGCCCCCAGCCTGTGGACAACCTCCGTACTCATCCGTCCTCCGCTCCGCGTACGATCCGCAGCGCCCACCACAGGCCGACGCCCTCCAGAACCCCGCCGACCAGCAGGCAGCCGAGGCCCGCCCCGGTGTGCAGCAGGACGTGCAGCGGGTCGGCGCCGAGCGCGGTGCCCAGGAGCAGCCCGAGCACCGGCAGTCCCGCGAGCAGCACCGCGGTCGACCGGGCGCCCGCCAACTGGGCCCGCAGGTCGGCGCGTTGGTCCCGCTCCGCGCGCAGCGCCCCCTCCAGCCGGTCGAGCCCGGCCGCGAGGCCCGCGCCCCGGTCCACGGCGACACGCCAGCACGCGGCGAGCCCCAGCAGCCCTTCGGCCCCGGGCCGCCGGGCCGCGTCGGTGAGCGCGCCCGGCACATCCCCGCCGAACCGCGCGGCCGCCAGGACCGACGCCTGCACGTCCCCGAGCCCTCCGGAGTCGTGGGCGGCGCCCAGCAGCGCCTCGCCCGGCTGCCGTCCGGCCCTGACCTCCCCCGCGAGCGCCCCGCACAGCGCGATCACCGCGGCAGCTCGCCGCTCCCGCGCCCGCCGCGCCGCTCCGGCCCGCCGGACACTCCGTACCAGGGGTACTCCGAGCGCCCCCAGGACGACCGGCACCACGGACGCTCCCAGGAGTCCGACCACCGCCCCGGCGATCAGGGCCCACCACTCGCCCCACGTCCCGTGCAGCCGCCGAAGCCGCTCCCCGGTCCGCAGATCCCGCTTCCACGACGGCGGCCCGATGCCCGCCGCCCCGCCACCGGCACACACCAGCCGCGCCCGTCGCATCCCGTGCCCCGGCCCGCCCATCACCCAGACCGCCGTCCCGGCGCACACCACGGCCACCACCACAGACATCCCGACCACCCCCGTCACAACCCGCGCCCACCCCTCCGTTCGCTCACGCCATCGACGCCCCGCACGCCTCTCACATCACTCGCGCGTCCCGCGCCACTCACGTCACCCGTGCCGCCGAGCAGCTCTCGCAGCCGCTCCCACCCGCGCCCGTACGTGAAGGCCTCCGCGCCCCATCGCAGCGCGGGCACCGTCACGACCAGCCCCGCCGGGTCCCGCTCCAGCACATGCACCTCGGCGACCCGCCGCCGCCCGGCCCGGTCGCGTACGAGATGGAGCACCACCGAGAGTGCCGCCGCCACCTGGCTGTGCAGTGCGGCCCGGTCGAGCCCGGCGGCCGTGCCCAGTGCTTCCAGGCGGGCCGGCACCCCCGAGGCGGCGTTGGCGTGCACGGTCCCGCAGCCGCCTTCGTGGCCCGTGTTCAACGCAGCCAGCAACGCGACCACTTCGGGCCCTCGGACCTCACCGACCACCAGACGGTCCGGCCGCATGCGCAGCGCCTGGCGGACCAGGTCCTGGAGCGTGACGAGGCCGGCGCCCTCCTGGTTGGGCGGTCTGGATTCCAGCTGTACGACATGGGGGTGGTCGGGGCGCAGCTCCGCCGAGTCCTCGGCGAGCACGATCCGCTCACCCGGCCCGACGAGGCCGAGCAGCGCACTCAGTAGCGTCGTCTTGCCGCTGCCCGTGCCGCCGCTGATCAGGAACGAGAGCCTCGCGTCGAGCAGGGCGCGCAGCAGCCGGTCCCCGCCCGGCGGTACGGTCCCCGCGGCCACCAGTTCGGCGAGGGTGAACGCCCTCGGCCGTACGACCCGCAGGGACAGGCAGGTCGAGCCGACGGCGACCGGTGGCAGCACCGCGTGCAGCCGGGTTCCGTCGGGGAGTCGGGCGTCCACCCAGGGGTGGGCGTCGTCCAGCCGTCGCCCGGCCACGGCCGCGAGTCGCTGTGCGAGACGTCGTACGGCCGCCGCGTCCGGGAAGGACACGGCTGTCAGCTCCAGGCCGCCGCCGCGGTCCACCCACACCCGGTCGGGTGCCGAGACCAGTACGTCGGTCACCGAGGGGTCGTCGAGCAGTGGTTCCAGCGGGCCGCTCCCGACCAGCTCCGACCGCAACCGCTCGGCCGCACCGAGGACTTCGGCGTCCCCGAGCACCCGCCCCTGCTCCCGCAGAGCCTGCGCCACGCGCGCGGGGGTCGGTTCGCCCCCGCTCTCGGCCAGCCACTGCCGGACCCCGTCCAGCAGCCCCGTGTCGGAGGCCGAGCCACCCCACGGCCGCCCACCCACGGGCGGCCCCGCGCCCGGGCGGCCACGCGGGCCCGTGCCGGTGCGGCCTCCGGAGAAGCTGCCCCCCGACGGCCCCACGTGGACGGGCGAACCGCCGCGCAGGCCCGTCCCCCCGCTCATACGCCTCCTCCGGCGACCGCTGCCCGCTCCCAGAACGCCGAGCAGAAGCGGGCGAGCGGACCGCGGCCGTCTCCGCCGGGCGGAGCGCCCCGCTCCTGGGCGGCCGGCAGCCCCGTCTCCGTGGGCACCTCGCCCATCAGGGGCAGTCCGAGGAGCCGGGCGACCTCCCGGTCGTCCAGACCCGGCGCGTACGGCCCGCGGACCGCGACGCGCAGGTCCCTCAGGACCATGCCGACCGCGGACGCCACCCGTCCGGCCGCCGCGACGGCGCGCAATTCGGCCGGGACGACGAGCACGCCGAGGTCGATCTGGGCGAGGGCCTCCGCGACCCCTTCGTCGATCCGGCGCGGCAGATCGACGACCACCACCCCGCCGCGCCGTCTGGCGGCGGCCAGGACCGCGCGGACGGCCTCGGGCGCCACGGTGACGCAGTCGCCCCGGTCCCAGCTGAGAACCCGCAGGGCGTGCAGTGCGGGCAGGGACTCCTCCAGGGCTTCGCCGCCGACGCGTCCGTGCGAGGCGGCGAAGGCGGGCCAGCGGAGTCCCTCGACGGACTCTCCGCCGAGGAGTACGTCGAGTCCGCCGCCCAGCGGGTCCGCGTCGACAAGGAGGGTGCGGGCGCCCTGGCGCGCCGAGGTGACCGCGAGCGCGCAGGCGAGCGTGGACGATCCGGCGCCTCCGCGACCGCCGATCACGCCGACGGTGAGGGCGGGCGGTCCGACGCCCTCGGCGACGTCGGCGATGCGGTCGACCAACCATTGTTCGCCATCCGGCAGCATCAGCACGTGGTCGGCGCCGATCTCCACAGCCCTTCTCCAGACCCCGGGATCGTCCTGATCCCGCCCCACCAGTACGACTCCGCGTCTGCGTGTGGCGCCCCGGACGCGGCGCGCGGCGTCGTCGCCGACGAGGACCAGCGGTGCCGTGTCCCAGCCGCCGCCTCGCTCCGGCACCCCGTGGTGGACTTCGGGCCGGGCGCCGGCCGCGGCGCACAGCCGCAGCAGGTCGTCCAGCAGATCCACGTCCTCGGTGACGATCAACGGTCCGCCCTGCCGCCCCTCGGCGGCCGACGGCCGGTCGTGTGTGATGGCTCCCGCCACGCTCTCCAGCCCCCTTCGCTGCTTCGTCGCGGAACCCCTGCGGTCCCGCGATTCCCGCCCAGCGCAAGAGCGGCCATCCGGCCCTCCATATGAACCGCCGATACGAACCGGCCATAGCCGCCGAACAAACGGAACCGGCCATGAACTTCCGCAAGCGGTACGCGCTGGAATCACGGTGCAGCGAAGCCGGAAATCGTGTGGATCTTGGTCGATAACTGTGGACAACTCGGCGCCTGTGAATATCGCCTTCACCCAAACCGGTGACCGTTGTACGACTTCCTTGGCGCAACCCCACGGCTACACACAGTGACGAATCCTGTGCGGAGACAGAGAAACGCCGGGCCCCGCAGTGCGGGGCCCGGCGTTCTCAACAACGGACGGGAAAACCCATCCGGACATGCGACGACCCCCGCCGGGGGGGAGAGCGGGGGTCGTCCCCACGGTTTGACTCGGGGGGGGAGGAGCCAAACCGGGTTAGCACGGTCGCGAACGATCCGTGACTTCCATGGTGTACCCGAGAGCTCTCTCAGGCAAACCCACACGTCCCACACTAGCCCGAATGGCGGGCGCATATGCTCAACCCGTGGAAAACCACTCCTTGCCTCGTACAGCCGCCTTCTTTGACCTGGACAAGACGGTCATTGCGAAGTCGAGCACGCTCACCTTCAGCAAGTCGTTCTACCAAGGCGGTCTGATCAACCGCCGGGCGGTGTTGCGTACCGCATATGCCCAGTTCGTGTTCCTCGCCGGCGGCGCCGACCACGACCAGATGGAGCGGATGCGCGCGTACCTGTCCGCGCTGTGCCGCGGCTGGAACGTCCAGCAGGTGAAGGAGATCGTCGCCGAGACCCTGCACGACCTGATCGACCCGATCATCTACGACGAGGCCGCCTCCCTCATCGAGGAGCACCACACCGCCGGCCGGGACGTCGTGATCGTGTCCACCTCCGGCGCGGAGGTCGTCGAGCCGATCGGTGAACTCCTGGGCGCCGACCGGGTGGTGGCCACCCGCATGGTCGTGGGCGACGACGGCTGCTTCACGGGCGAGGTGGAGTACTACGCGTACGGCCCCACCAAGGCCGAGGCCGTCAAGGAGCTGGCCGTGTCCGAGGGATACGACCTGTCGCGCTGCTACGCGTACAGCGACTCGGCGACCGACATCCCGATGCTCTCGGCGGTCGGCCACCCCCACGCGGTGAACCCGGACCGCGCGCTGCGCCGCGAGGCTCTCGCGCGCGGGTGGCCCATCCTCGACTTCAACCACCCTGTGCGCCTCAAGCAGCGGCTGTCCGTGGCGCCCCGCCCGGCCATCGTCGCGGCGGCGGCCATAGGGGCGGCGGCGGCCACCGCGGGGCTCGTCTGGTACGCCAGCAGGCGCCGCGCGACGGTGAGCTGACCCCACCCAGGAGGCCCCACTTCCGTCCCCTCGCCCTTCATGGGCCTCTCCTTGTTCACTCTTCCGAGTCGACCGCCCGATTCGTTCTGCTTTGGCAGCAAAAGTAAAGAAGTACAGCGGGGGGTTCCACTTGCCCCGGACCAGGAGTACAAAGGGATTAACGGCCCGCGAGACCAAGGACATCCGAAAGGATCACCTTCAAACGCAACCGAGGCCCCACGGACCGCGCATGAACACAGGGCACCCACGCGACGTCGACCCGTCGATTACGGGCCAGCCGCACCAGGCGACGGGCAACAGTTCCCGACCTGATGGGCAACACTCCGAGGACGCTTGGTAACCCGGTGGACATGTCGGCGGCGGGAACGGAAAAACGAACCCCCCCAACCAGTTGAGGGGCCCCGGCCGCACCCCAGCACCGCGTGTGGAACATATTACGCGCCACGCAGAAGCGC
>NZ_JBHXTO010000027.1:32204-83296 GCF_042677425.1 Streptomyces sp. NPDC127119
TTGTTTTTTTTTTATATTTGTCTGGTAAAATTGTCCCCTACGTTTGGGCAAACCCCCCGTGGTGGTTGGTAACCGGGGGGTATTGGGGGGGGGCGTACCGAAACCCCCCCCCCCCGCAACCCTGTTCAGGGACCCGGACCGCACCCGAGCAGCGCTTGTGCAACTTATGCAGCGCCTCGCTGAAGCGCCTCGCAGACGGCCGTCGACTCCCTGGCGCCGAGTTCGACCGCCCTGCCGCAGTGGGCGATCCAGGCCGCCATCCCGTCCGGAGTGCCCGAGGCATAGCCGTCGAGAGCCGCGGCGTAGGCCGCGCGGCCGAGTTCCGCGTGACCGACCTCCGGCGGGCAGACCGACTTTGGGTCCAGGCCGCTGCCGATGAGGACGATCCGTTCGGCCGCCCGCGCGACCAGGCCGTTGTGGGAGCCGAAGGGGCGCAGCGCGAGCAGTTCACCGTGCACCACGGCGGCGGTCACCAGGGCGGGTGCCGAACTCCCCGCGATGACCAGCCGCGCGAGACCGTCGAGCCGGCCCTCGACCTCGTCGGCGCCCGGCAGCGGAAGCTCGATCAGCGGTGGGCCCGCGGCGCCCGCCGCCGGGGTCTCCGTGGCGGGCTCGCCGTCCTGTCGCGGACGTCCGACCGTGTCCCCGTTGTCGGCGGCGGCCACCAGATGCAGCCTCGCCAGCACCCGGAGGGGCGACTGCCGCCAGATGGACAGGAGTTCGCCCGACTCGGCGGTCAGCCTGAGGGCCGCGCCCACCACCCTGGCCTGGTCGTCGCCGCTGAAGTCGACCCTTCGGCGCACCTCTTCGAGGGCCCAGTCCGCGCCGGACAGCGCCGCGGATCCACGGGAGCCCCGCAGCGCGGCCTCTCCGGTGATCTCGTTGCTGCGGCGCCGCATGATGCGGTGCCCGTAGACCCGGTCCACGGCCTTGCGCACGGACTCCACGGATTCCGCAACCCCGGGCAGCGAGCCAAGCGCCGCGAGGGGGTCGGTGTTCGCACCTGTCGCACCCGCTCCTGTCGTACTCATGAGTACGACCCTACGCACCCCCGGCCCGCGCCCCACGAACGAGTGGTCTTCTTCACGTCCGAGGGCTCTCCGGCGCAGCGGCACGACTACGCTACATGAACATGAAAATTGCTTTCGTTGGGAAGGGCGGCAGTGGCAAGACCACCCTGTCCTCGCTCTTCGTCCGTCACCTCGCGACCACCGGATCACCGGTCGTCGCGGTGGACGCCGACATCAACCAGCACCTCGGCCCGGCACTCGGCCTCACCGACACCGAGGCGCGGGACCTGCCCGCCATGGGCGACCGCCTGACCCTCATCAAGGACTACCTGCGCGGCTCCAACCCGCGTATCGCCTCCGCCGGGACGATGATCAAGACCACCCCGCCCGGCGAGGGCTCCCGGCTCCTGCGGGTGTGCGAGGACAACCCGGTGTACGAGGCCTGCGCGCGGCCGGTGGAACTCGACGGCGGCGCCGTTCGTCTGATGGTCACCGGCCCGTTCACCGAGGCCGACCTGGGAGTGGCCTGCTACCACTCCAAGACCGGCGCGGTGGAGCTCTGCCTGAACCACCTCGTCGACGGCCCCGGCGAGTACGTGGTGGTGGACATGACGGCGGGCTCGGACTCCTTCGCGTCCGGCATGTTCACCCGCTTCGACATCACGTTCCTCGTCGCGGAGCCCACCCGTAAGGGCATCTCGGTCTACCGGCAGTACAAGGAGTACGCGCACGACTTCGGCGTCACCCTGAAGGTCGTGGGCAACAAGGTGCAGGGCCAGGACGACATCGACTTCCTCAAGGGCGAGGTCGGCGACGACCTGCTGCTGACGGTCGGCCACTCGGACTGGGTACGCGCCATGGAGAAGGGCCGCCCGCCGCGGTTCGAGCAGTTGGAGGACGGCAACCGCCGTGCGCTGAGCGCTCTCCAGGCGGCTGCCGACGCGACCTACGGACAGCGCGACTGGGAGCGCTACACACAGCAGATGGTCCACTTCCATCTGAAGAACGCGCAGTCGTGGGGCAACGAGCGCACGGGGGCCGACCTGGCCGCCCAGGTCGACCCCGCCTTCGTCCTGCGGGAGGCCGAGACCGCCACGGCGTGAGCCGCACGCCGTCCGGGCGCTAGGTCCTGTCGTCAAATTCCCGGCGTCCGCCCGGAGGGCGGGCCGGGCGGCGTCTGGTGCGTGCTCTCGGTGTGCCGGGCGGAAGTCCGCGTACTGGACTCGCCCGGTGCAGCGAGAGTGCGTGCCAGGCGTCGCCCGGCAGGCGGGAATTTGACGACAGGGCCTAGGGCTTGACCGCCGGGGCGCCCGGCACTCCCTTCGGGGCCGGAGCCGCGGCGGGCCGGTCGGACAGGAACGACGCCCAGTCCTGCTTCGGGGACTGGCCCACCTTGAGCGTGCGGAGCTTGTCGAGGGTCTTGGGGTCCTGGGCGTCGAGCCAGTCGGCGAGCTGCCGGAAGGACACGCACCGCACCTCGCGCTTGGTGCAGACGCGCTCGATGGTCTCCTGGATGGCCCGCATGTACGTGCCGCCGTTCCAGGACTCGAAGTGGTTGCCGATGATGAGGGGCGCGCGGTTGCCCTCGTAGGCGCGCGAGAAGCCCTTGAGCAGGCCGTCACGCATCTGGTCGCCCCAGTACTCGTGCTTGTCGGGATCGCCCTGGGACACGGTGCCCGACTGGTTGACCATGAAGTTGTAGTCCATGGTCAGCGTCTCGAACCCGCGGCCCGGGACCGGGACGAGCTGCATCGACAGATCCCACAGGCCCGCCTTCTTCTTGGGCCAGACCTGGTCGTTGACGCCGCTGGTGTCGTAGCGGAAGCCGAGCTCGCGGGCGGCCCGCATGAAGTTCTTCTGCCCCTCCAGACAGGGCGTGCGGGCGCCGATGAGCTCCTTGTCGTAGTCGAAGGGCAGCGGTGAGCCCTTCGCCGTACCGGTGTTGGTCTTCCAGGACTTGACGAAGGACTTGGCCTGGGCGATCTCGTCCTTCCACTCCCCGACCGACCACTCGCCCACGCCGCCGCCGCTGCCGCAGAAGTGGCCGTTGAAGTGCGTGCCGATCTCACTGCCTTCGAGCCAGGCGCCGCGCAGCTGCTTCACGGTGTCCCGGATGCCCTGCTCGTCGTTGAAGCCGATGTCGGAGCGCCCGGGTGAGTGCTGCGGCGGCCGGTACAGGTCGCGCTTGCCCTCCGGGAGCATGTACACACCGCTGAGGAAGTACGTCATGGTCGCCCGGTTGTCCTTGGCCACCTTGCGGAAGTGCGAGAACAGCTTCTGGCTGTCCTCGCCGGCCCCGTCCCACGAGAAGACCACGAACTGCGGCGGACGCTGCCCGGGCTTCAGCTTCGCGGGCCGGGGCAGCCGCGGCTGCGCGCCGGTGAACGCGGTGGAACCGTCGCCGATCAGCCGGACCCGGTTCTTCGGCGCCGGAGCGCCCACGCCCTTCTTGGCACCGTGCGCCCCCTCGCCGTGGGCCCCCTCGCCGTGCGTGCCCTTCTTGGCGCCGGTGTCGCCGATCCCGCAGCCGGCGAGCGCCGCGGCGCAGAGCGCGATGACGGCGACGCCCGTGGTGAACCTCTGAGTGGCGGCCATGTTCCGCCCACCTTCTTCCTTCAATCGGGACAAAACAGACGGCGAAGTCAAGATCGCAGGGGTCCCGGAAAGAGGCGGTACGACAAGCCGATCAAAATGACTAATCACTCTCCGGAATGAATCGTTGGACTATTTGCACGATTTTTCCTGACACGTCCTTTACTCTCCATTACGATTCATTTACCGAGCGTTGATAAATCCCGCCGCTGTACGCCGTGACCCACGGCCGCGCCCCCAAGCGACCGCGTAGCCCCGGAAAGACGGGAACCATGACTGCCTTCGTCCCCACTCGCACCGACGACTCTTCGCACACCCCGGACGAGGGGCGGCCGCACAGCCCCTCCCCGCCCGGCCGCCGGAGTTTCCTGATCCCACGGATGACCCGACTTCCCAGGCCGCCCCGACTCCCCCGGATCACGGCCGCCGACCTGTCGGCCTCGGTCGCCGTCTTCCTGATCGCCCTGCCCCTGTCCCTGGGCATCGCCCTCGCCACCGGAGCCCCCCTTCAGGCGGGGCTCGTGGCCGCCGCCGTCGGCGGGCTCGTGGCCGGCCGACTCGGTGGCTCACCCCTCCAGGTGAGCGGCCCCGCCGCGGGGCTCACCGTGGTCACCGCCGATCTCATCCACAAGTACGGATGGCGTACGACCTGCGCCATCACCGTCCTCGCCGGACTGGTCCAAGTCGGCCTGGGTTTCCTGCGGGTGGCCCGTTCCGCATTGGCCGTCAGCCCCGCGATCGTGCACGGCATGCTGGCCGGCATCGGCATCACCATCGCCGTCGCCCAGCTGCACATCGTGCTCGGGGGCTCCCCGAGCAGCTCGGTCGTCGACAACATCCGGGCGCTGCCCGCCCAGTTGGCGCACCCCCAGGTGGCAGCGCTGGCGATGAGCGCCCTGACGCTGTCCGTGCTGCTGGCCTGGCCCCGTGTCCCCGGGCGCGCGGGGCAGATCCTGCGCACCGTTCCGGCCGCGCTCGTCGCCGTCGCCGCGGCCACCACCACGGCCGCCCTCGCCTCGCTCACCCTCCCCAAGGTGGATCTGCCGTCCTGGCGGAGTCACGCGCTGGCCGGGCTGCCCGAGGGCCCGGTGCTCGGGATCGTCGCCGCCGTGCTCACCACCACACTGGTGTGCAGCGTCCAGTCGCTCCTGGGCGCCGTCGCCGTGGACAAGCTCACGGCCAGACGGCCGGCCCAGCAGGGGCGCTCCGACCTCGACCGCGAGCTGCTCGGACAGGGCGCCGCCAACATCGTCTCCGGCACGCTCGGCGGACTCCCCGTCGCGGGCGTGGCCGTACGGAGCTCGGCGAACGTCCACGCCGGCGCCCTCAGCCGGAACTCGACGATGCTGCACGGCGTCTGGATCACAGTGGCCGCACTCCTGATGGTGCCGCTCCTGGAGCTGATCCCCCTCGCGGCACTGGCCGCCCTGGTGATGGCCGTCGGCATCCAGATGGTGTCCCTGCACCACATCCGCACGGTCACCCGCCACCGAGAGGTGCTGGTGTACGCCGTCACCACCCTCGGTGTCGTCGTCCTCGGAGTCCTCGAAGGCGTCACACTCGGGATCGCCGTGGCCGTCGGCGTCGCCCTGCACCGCCTCACCCGGACGCGGATCACCCGCTCGGTGGGCCCGGACGGTGTCCACCACGTGCGCGTGCGCGGACAGCTGACGTTCCTCGCCGTTCCCCGCCTCACCCGGACACTGCATCTGGTGCCGCCGGGGGCCGATGCCGTGATCGAGCTGGACGGCTCCTTCATGGACCACGCGGCGTACGAGTCGCTGCACGACTGGCAGAGCGCGCACACCAACCGCGGCGGCTCCGTCGAGCTGACCGGGCGCACCGGAGCACGGCTCACGGAACCGCACATCAAGGACGACGACGGGCAGACGGCGCACTGCCACTGCCGTCCCTGGACGCCCTGGCGCAACCACCACTGCGAGAGCCCCGAGACACCGCCGCCCGGCGGGCACCGCAGCGGGCATCAACTGGCCAGCGGCATCAGCACGTTCCAGCGCAACACCGCACCCCTGGTGCGCGGTGAGCTGGCCCGGCTCGCGCGGGAGGGGCAGCAGCCCTCACAGCTCTTCCTGACGTGTGCCGACTCCCGGCTGGTCACATCGATGATCACCTCCAGCGGCCCCGGTGACCTCTTCGTCGTACGCAATGTCGGCAATCTCGTGCCGCCGCCCGGCGAGGAGAGCGGCGACGACTCGGTGGCCGCCGCGATCGAGTACGCGGTGGAGGTACTGCGGGTGCGGTCCATCACCGTGTGCGGGCACTCCGGATGCGGGGCGATGCAGGCGCTGATGAACACCGACCCGGGAGGCGCCCGGACACCGTTGAAGCGGTGGCTGCGGCACGGACTGCCGAGCGTGGAGCGCATGACCGCCGAGGACCGGCCCTGGACCCGCATCGCCGGACGCGCGCCCGCCGACGCCACCGAGCAGCTCTGCCTCACCAACGTCGTGCAGCAGCTGGAGCACCTGCGGGCGCACGAGGCGGTGGCCCGGGCACTGGAGGAGGGCGCGCTCGAACTGCACGGGATGTACTTCCACGTGGGCGAGGCCCAGGCCTACCTCCTCACGGAGGCCACCCCCCGCGACGAAGAGGAGGGTGAGCTCTTCGACCGGGTCGCGGCGACGGCCCTGTACGACACCCAGGGCTGAAGCGCGGGCCCCGGGCGACACCCCGGCCCTGAACCGCTCCCTTCCCCCGTCCGTGAGAACGTGTGGCCGCCCGTTTCCGCGGGCAGGCCACACGCACACAGGATCCCGCGCACCCGATCCGGCACACAGGTCTAAACCAATTCTCGGACGGCCCTTGTCACCAGGGGTCCACGTCTGATGAGCTGTGGCCTGGGACACAACGGACACCCTGGGAAAGGGAGATGTCGTGAGCAACGAAAGCCTGGCCAACCTGCTGAGCAAGGAGGGGGAAGCATGAGCGAGCCGTCCTCCCTCTCCAACCTGCTCAAGGAAGAACGCAGGTTCGCGCCGCCCGCCGACCTGGCCGCGAATGCCAACGTCACCGCGGAGGCGTACGAGCAGGCCAAGGCTGACAGGCTCGGCTTCTGGGCCGAGCAGGCCCGCCGGCTGACCTGGGCCACCGAGCCGACCGAGACCCTGGACTGGTCGAACCCTCCGTTCGCGAAGTGGTTCCAGGACGGCAGGCTCAACGTCGCGTACAACTGCGTGGACCGCCATGTCGAGGCCGGACACGGCGACCGGGTCGCCATCCACTTCGAGGGCGAGCCCGGTGACAGCCGCGCCATCACCTACGCCGAGCTGAAGGACGAGGTCTCCAGGGCGGCCAACGCCCTCACCGAGCTGGGGGTCGAGAAGGGCGACCGGGTCGCCGTCTACCTGCCGATGATCCCCGAGGCCGTCATCTCGATGCTGGCCTGCGCCCGCATCGGCGCCGCGCACTCGGTCGTCTTCGGCGGCTTCTCCGCGGACGCCATCGCCACCCGTATCCAGGACGCCGACGCCAAGCTGGTCATCACCTCGGACGGCGGCTACCGCCGCGGCAAGCCGGCCGCGCTCAAGCCCGCCGTGGACGAGGCGGTCTCCCGGGTCGACGGCGTGGCCAAGGTCCTCGTCGTACGGCGTACGGGCCAGGACGTCGCGTGGACCGAGGGCCGCGACGTCTGGTGGCACGAGATCACGCAGAAGCAGTCCGCCGAGCACACGCCCGAGGCGTTCGACGCCGAGCACCCGCTGTTCATCCTCTACACCTCGGGGACGACGGGTAAGCCCAAGGGCATCCTGCACACCTCCGGCGGCTACCTCACCCAGGCCGCGTACACGCACCACTCCGTCTTCGACCTCAAGCCGGAGACCGACGTCTACTGGTGCACGGCCGACATCGGCTGGGTCACCGGGCACTCGTACATCACGTACGGACCGCTGGCGAACGGCGCGACCCAGGTCATGTACGAGGGCACGCCCGACACCCCCCACCAGGGGCGCTTCTGGGAGATCGTCCAGAAGTACGGCGTGACGATCCTCTACACGGCCCCGACGGCCATCAGGACGTTCATGAAGTGGGGCGACGACATCCCCGCGAAGTTCGACCTGTCGAGCCTGCGCGTCCTCGGCTCGGTCGGTGAGCCGATCAACCCCGAGGCGTGGATCTGGTACCGCAAGCACATCGGCGGCGACCGCACCCCCATCGTGGACACCTGGTGGCAGACCGAGACCGGCGCGATGATGATCTCGCCGCTGCCGGGCGTGACCGAGACCAAGCCGGGTTCCGCACAGCGGGCGCTGCCGGGCATCTCGGCGACGGTCGTCGACGACGAGGCGCGCGAGGTCCCCGACGGCGGCGGCGGTTATCTCGTCCTGACCGAGCCGTGGCCGTCGATGCTGCGCACCATCTGGGGCGACGACCAGCGGTACATCGACACCTACTGGTCGCGTTTCGAGGGCAAGTACTTCGCGGGCGACGGTGCCAAGAAGGACGACGACGGCGACATCTGGCTGCTCGGCCGGGTCGACGACGTGATGCTCGTCTCCGGGCACAACATCTCGACCACCGAGGTCGAGTCGGCGCTCGTCTCGCACCCGTCGGTCGCCGAGGCGGCGGTCGTGGGCGCGGCCGACGAGACGACCGGCCAGGCGATCGTGGCGTTCGTGATCCTGCGCGGTTCCGCGTCGGAGACCGAGACCCTCGTGGGCGAGCTGCGCAACCACGTCGGCAAGACCCTCGGCCCGATCGCCAAGCCCAAGCGGATCCTGCCGGTGGCCGAGCTGCCCAAGACCCGCTCCGGCAAGATCATGCGCCGGCTGCTGCGCGACGTCGCGGAGAACCGCCAACTGGGTGACGTGACCACGCTGACCGACTCCACCGTCATGGACCTCATCCAGACGAAGCTCCCCGCGGCGTCCAGCGAGGACTGAGGCAGGCCCCGTACGGACACGACCCAGGTCTCGTACGGGCGCGGACCTCGAAGGGGCACCCGGCGGCGGACACGCCGGGTGCCCCTTCGCCATCGCGGGTAGGCTGCGAGACACGTAAACACGCGACAACACGACGTCCGCGCTCCGAACGAGCGCGGAGTTTCCATAGGTGCGCCGGGAAGTCTGGTCGGCATGTGCTCTGCCCTGCCCACCGACGGAGGTCCACCCCGTGTCCGCGCCCACCCCCACGCCTGACCCCGACCGTCAGGTCACCAAGAACCGCAAGGTCCTCGCACGGCTCTCGCTGCCCGAGCGGACCTTCGTCGCGGACGCGCTGCGCACCGAGACGGTCGGCGGCGTCCTCCTGCTCGTCGCCGCCGTCGCCGCGCTGATCTGGGCGAACACCCCCCTGCGGGAGAGTTACGAGGCCGTCCGCGACTTCCACGTCGGGCCCGCCGCTCTCGGCCTGCACCTCTCCGTCGAGCACTGGGCCGCCGACGGACTCCTCGCGGTCTTCTTCTTCGTCGCCGGCATCGAGCTCAAGCGCGAACTGGTCGCCGGTGAACTCAAGGACCCACGGGCCGCCGCGCTCCCCGTGGTCGCCGCGCTCTGCGGCATGGCGATGCCCGCGCTGGTCTACACCCTGGTCGGCGTCACCGGCGGCGGCTCGCTCGCCGGCTGGGCCGTACCCACCGCGACGGACATCGCCTTCGCGCTCGCCGTCCTCGCCGTTCTCGGGACGTCGCTGCCGAGCGCCCTGCGCGCCTTCCTGCTGACCCTCGCCGTCGTCGACGACCTCTTCGCGATCCTGATCATCGCGGTCTTCTTCACCGACGACCTGGACTTCGCGGCGCTCGGCGGCGCCGTCGTCGGCCTCGCCGTCTTCTGGCTGCTGCTCAGAAAGGGCGTACGCGGCTGGTACGTGTACGTGCCGCTCGCGCTGGTCGTCTGGGGCCTGATGTACAACAGCGGCATCCACGCCACCGTCGCCGGCGTCGCGATGGGCCTGATGCTGCGCTGCACCACCCGCGCCGACGCGGGCGAGGAGCACTCACCGGGCGAACGGATCGAACATCTCGTACGTCCCCTGTCGGCGGGCCTCGCCGTACCGCTGTTCGCGCTGTTCAGCGCCGGGGTCGCGGTGTCGGGCGGCGCGCTCGGCGAGGTGTTCACCCAGCCGGAGACCCTCGGGGTCGTCCTCGGCCTCGTCGTCGGCAAGGCGGTCGGGATCTTCGGCGGTACCTGGCTGACGGCCCGTTTCACCAGTGCGTCGCTCTCCGAGGACCTCGCCTGGCCGGACGTCTTCGCGGTGGCCTCCCTCGCGGGCATCGGCTTCACCGTGTCGCTGCTCATCGGCGAACTCGCCTTCGCGGACGACCCGGCGCTCAGCGACGGCGTGAAGGCCGCCGTCCTGACGGGTTCCCTGATCGCGACCGTCCTGTCGGGCGTGCTGCTGAAGATGCGCAACGCCAGGTACCGCGCGCTGTGGGAGCACGAGGAGCGCGACGAGGACCTCTCGGGCGTCCCCGACGTGTACGAGCAGGACGATCCGGCCTACCACCTGCGCATGGCCGAGATCTACGAGCGCAAGGCCGCCGAACACCGAAGGCTTGCCGAAGTGACGGGCGGGGCAGGCGTGGAGCACGACGGTCCGGCATGATCTGACACACACGGTCCGAAACGTACGGCCCGGACCTGACGGTCCGAAACCACCGGCCGGAACATCCGGACAGTCAAGACGACGGCGACACGACAACCAACACAACAGGGAGAACGCGATGAGCGCACCCGACGGCAGCCCGGTCGGCGCCGAACGCAGCATCGGCCAGCTGTTCGCCTCGGCGACGACCGAGATGTCCGCGCTGGTGCACGACGAGATCGCACTGGCGAAGGCGCAGCTCAAGCGGGACGTCAAGCGCGGTGCGGTCGGCGGCGGCGCGTTCAGCGCGGCCGGCGCGGTACTGATCTTCTCCCTGCCGATGCTGAGCTTCGCCCTGGCGTACGGCATCCGCACCTGGAGCGGCTGGAACATGGCCGTCTGCTTCCTGCTGTCGTTCGCCGCGAACGTGCTGGTGGCCGCGGTCCTCGCGCTGATCGGTGTGGTCTTCGCGAAGAAGGCCAAGAAGGGCAAGGGCCCGCAGAAGACGGCGGCCTCGGTCAAGGAATCGGCGGCCGTACTGCAGAACGTGAAGCCGCACCCCCGTGAGATGACCACGGTGTACCGGGTGGGTGACGGGGTCGAGGCTGTGACACGCTCGTCCTCATGACGGGCTCCTCCATCCCTGCGGGGCAACCATCCTCGGCGCAACCCACCTCTGTCGTACGGCTCGACGTGCCCGGCGCCAAAGAGGTGATCCACCGGGATGTCGCCGCGAACGGGGCGCGCTTCCACATCGCCGAGATGGGTGACGGGCCGCTGGTCCTGCTGCTGCACGGCTTCCCGCAGTTCTGGTGGGCCTGGCGGCACCAGCTGGTGGCGCTCGCCGACGCGGGCTTCCGCGCGGTCGCCATGGACCTGCGGGGTGTCGGCGGCAGCGACCGCACGCCGCGCGGCTACGACCCCGCGAACCTCGCGCTCGACATCACCGGGGTCGTACGGTCCCTCGGTGAGCCCGACGCCGCGCTGGTCGGCCACGACCTCGGCGGCTATCTGGCGTGGACGGCGGCCGTGATGCGTCCCAAGCTGGTGCGCAGGCTCGTGGTCTCCTCGATGCCGCATCCCCGGCGCTGGCGTTCGGCGATGCTCTCGGACATGAAGCAGACCGCGGCCGGTTCGTACGTCTGGGGCTTTCAGCGGCCCTGGATCCCGGAGCGCCAGCTGATCGCCGACGAGGGCGCCCTGGTCGGCCGGCTCATCCGGGACTGGTCGGGGCCGCGACTGCCGGAGGACGACGTCGTGGAGACGTACCGGCGGGCGATGCTCATCCCGTCGACCGCGCACTGCTCGGTCGAGCCCTACCGGTGGATGGTCCGTTCGATGGCCCGTCCCGACGGCATCCAGTTCAACCGGCGTATGAAGCGGCCGGTGCGGGTGCCGACGCTGCATCTGCACGGATCGCTCGATCCGGTGATGCGCACGCGCAGTGCGGCGGGGTCCGCGGAGTACGTCGAAGCGCCCTACCGGTGGCGGCTGTTCGACGGGCTCGGGCACTTCCCGCACGAGGAGGACCCCGTGGCGTTCTCCACGGAACTGATCAACTGGCTGAAGGACCCCGAACCGGACCGCTGAGACGGCCCCGGAGGGCCGGTCGTGCGGGCTGTCGCCCCATGCGTCACACGGGTCCCAGGAACGTCTGTTCTACGAACGCCAATTGCCTCGCGCATAGGCCAATTGGGGGGCGTGGGGGCGGTTATCGACCTTGGGGCTGGGGCAGACGTCGGTGTATGGGCTGGACGCACGACTACAGTGACGCAGCACGCAACCGCCGCTCGATCGGCGGGCTGAGTTCCCACCGGAGGGGCGCCCCGCAGTTGCAGGGCACGGACCCCCGGCTGGGAATCCCGCACATTCTGAGGCGCCGAGCCCGATGGGTCTCGGCGCGTTTGCGTCATCCCCGCGGCTGAACCGCCCGGGGACCTTCACTCGGACCTTCACCCGCCTGGCCCTTGCGGACCGGCGACTCGCGCGACCCGAGTGACGGGCCAGTCACGGGCCTCAGAGCGCGCAGCTGTCGCTGTCCACCTGCTGGTTGGCGGTGCGGCCCGCGGTGATGTCCTCCTGGATCTCGTCCACGGTCAGCGCGTAACCCGTCTCGGGGTCGTCGAGTGACTTCGCGAACACCACGCCGTACACCTTGCCGTCCGGGGTGAGCAGGGGGCCGCCGGAGTTGCCCTGGCGGACGGTCGCGAAGAGCGAGTACACCTCGCGCTTCACCGTGCCCCGGTGGTAGATGTCGGGGCCGTTGGCCGTGATGGGGCCGCGCACCCGCGCCGCCTTGATCGTGTACGAGCCGTTCTCCGGGAAGCCCGCGACGATCGCGCCGTCCGACCGGGCCGCCGCCCGGGACGAGAACTGCAGGACGGGCGCCTGCAGTTCGGGCACGTCGAGTACGGCGATGTCGCGCTCCCAGTCGTAGAGCACGACCTTCGCGGCGAGCCGCGTGCCCTCGCCGCCTATCTGGACGTACGGCTCGTCCACGCCGCCGACCACGTGCGCGTTGGTCATCACGCGGCGCTGGCCGAAGACGAAGCCGGTGCCTTCGAGGACCTTGCCGCAGCTCTGGGCGGTGCCGGTGACCTTGACGATGGAGCGCTGGGCGCGGGTGGCGACCGGGCTCGTCGCGAGGGCCGGGTCGGGAGCGGGCACCTCGTCGATCTGCTCGTCCGAGAAGGGGCTGAAGACCTGCGGGAAGCCGTTCCGCGCGAGGACCGAGGAGAAGCCGTCGAACCAGGTGTCGGCCTGGGCGGGCAGGGCCCGCGCCACGCCGAGGAGCACCTTGGAGCCGCGGACCTCCTTGCCGAGCGTCGGCAGCGTCGTACCGGCCAGGGCCGAGCCGATCAGCCAGGCCACGAGGAGCATCGCCACGACGTTGACGAGGGCGCCGCCCGTGGCGTCCAGGGCGCGGGCCGGGGACCAGGTGATGTACCGGCGCAGCTTGTTGCCGAGATGGGTGGTGAGGGCCTGGCCGACGGAGGCGCAGACGATCACCACGACCACGGCGACGACGGCGGCGGTCGTACCGACCTTGGCGTCGTCCGTCGCCGCGCCCCAGACGACGGGCAGAAGGTAGACGGCGACGAGGCCACCGCCCAGGAAACCGGTCACCGACAGGATGCCGACGACGAACCCCTGGCGATAGCCCACGATCGCGAACCACACGGCGGCGACCAGCAACAGGATGTCCAGCACGTTCACTGCCACTGCTTCAAGCCTCGCCTCATCACTTTGCGGTAGCCACGTCCTGGCCGGGGGGCCGGCCCGCCGCGCAGCGGCAGGGGGACACGGAGCCTCCCGGGAAGACACAGCACAGGGGCCACCCTGTCATGCGCGCCAGTCGAGCGGGACCTGCTTGTCCTGGTCCCAGGGACGCTCCCAGTCGGCGTAGTGCAACAGGCGGTCGATGATTCCGGCTGTGAAGCCCCACACCAGGGCCGATTCGACCAGGAATGCCGGACCTCGGTGGCCGCTGGGGTGGACCGCCGTCGCACGGTTGGCCGGGTCCGTGAGATCCGCCACGGGGACGGTGAAGACCCTCGCGGTCTCGTTCAGGTCGACCGCGTCGACCGGGGTCGGCACGCGCCACCAGCCGAGGACGGGGGTCACCACGAAGCCGCTCACCGGGATGTAGAGCTTCGGGAGCACACCGAAGAGCTGGACGCCCCGGGGGTCGAGCCCGGTCTCCTCCTCGGCCTCGCGCAGGGCGGCCCGCAGCGGCCCGTCGGCCTGCGGGTCGCCGTCCTCGGGGTCGAGGGCGCCCCCGGGGAAGGACGGCTGTCCCGCGTGCGATCTGAGCGAGGTGGCGCGCTCCATGAGCAGCAGTTCGGGACCGCGCTCGCCCTCGCCGAACAGGATCAGTACGGCCGACTGGCGTCCCGCGCCGTCCTCCGGCGGCAGGAAGCGGCTCAGCTGGCGGGGCTGGACCGTCTCGACGGCGCGCACCACCGGGTCGAGCCAGCCGGGCAGCCCGGCGCTGGTCACGGCCGGATCTCCGTACCGCGTGCCGTGTGTGCCGCCCTGAATGCCGTCCTGAATGTCGTGCGTATGGCTCGCGCGCGTCATCGCCACCCCCGTTCTGCTGCTCTCAACGCCCGCGAGGCCGCAGATCGTTCCGTCATCCGGTGCCCCGCGAGGGTGAACCTGGCGCGGCTGCGGCCGAGTCGGTCGCGGGCGGCGCGGAGGCGGCGGGCGCGGCTGCGGCGGAGGCGGGTGCGGCGGATGCGGGTGCTCCGAGCGGCGGGGCCGGGATGCCGCCCGCGTCCAGGTAGGACTGCGGAGGGTTGAGGCGCTGGCCCGGGAAGCCGCCCTTCTCGTACTTCAGGAGCTTCTTCGCCTTCTCCGGGTCCGTCTCGCCCTCCCCGTACGCCGGGCAGAGCGGGGCGATGGGGCAGGCGCCGCAGGCGGGTTTGCGGGCGTGGCAGATACGGCGGCCGTGGAAGATCACGTGGTGCGACAGCATCGTCCAGTCGGTCTTCGGGAAGAGCTCGCCGATCGCCCGCTCGATCTTGTCGGGCTCCTTCTCGGCGGTCCACTCCCAGCGGTGTACGAGCCGCTGGAAGTGGGTGTCCACGGTGATGCCGGGCCGGCCGAAGGCGTTCCCGAGGACGACGAAGGCGGTCTTGCGGCCGACGCCGGGCAGTTTGACGAGGTCTTCGAGACGGCCGGGGACCTCGCCGTCGAAGTCGTCCCGCAGGGCCTTGGAGAGGCCCATCACCGACTTGGTCTTGGACCGGAAGAACCCGGTGGGCCGCAGGATCTCCTCGACCTCCTCCGGGTTCGCCGCGGCCAGGTCCTCGGGCGTGGGGTACTTCGCGAAGAGCGCCGGTGTCGTCTGGTTCACCCGCAGGTCGGTCGTCTGCGCCGACAGGACGGTGGCGACCACCAGTTGGAAGGGGTTCTCGAAGTCCAGCTCAGGGTGGGCGTACGGGTACACCTCGGCCAGCTCGCGGTCGATACGCCGGGCCCGCCGGACGAGAGCCGTGTGCGACTCGGTCCGGGGAGGCTTGGCGGGGGCGACGACTTTCTTTGCGGGCGCGGCCTTCTTGCCGGCCACGGACTTCTTCGCAGGCGCGGACTTCTTGGCAGGCGCGGCCGTCTTGCCGGCCACGGCTTTCTTCGCAAGCGCGGACTTCTTGGCGGCTACGGCCTTCTTGACCGCCGCGGACTTTGCGGCAGGCACGGCCTCCTTGGCGGCCACGGACTTCTTCGCTGGCGCGGACTTCTTCGCTGGCACGGTCTTCCTCACGCGGGCGGCCTTCTCGGCGGGCACGGCTTTCCCGGCGGGCACGGCGGCGCTCCCGGCGGACGCCGCTCCCCCAGCGGGGGCCGGAGCGAAGGCTTCGGGGGTCGTGTCCTCGGTGACCGCGGCCGTCACGGCGGTCGCCTTCACGGACGCGCTCTTCGTCGCCCGCTTCGTCGCGGTCGCCCGCTTCGTCGCGCTCGCCACGGTCGCGCGGGCCTTGCCCGCCGCGGACGCACGGGTCTTCTTGACGGGCACCTTCCTGGCGGGCGCTTTCCCACCGGATGACGTCACCGGCGCGCTCTTCCTCGCGGTCTCCTTGGCGGTCCTCTTCGCCGCGGCGGCCTTCTTGGCGACCGCAGCCTTCTTCGCGGCAGCGGCCATCTCCGAGGCCGCGACGCCCGCGGCCTTCCCCGCGGCCCCCGCCGCGGTCGTCGCCGGTCTCGACCCTGCCGCTTTTGTCGTCTTCTTCGCTCCACCGGAGTCCTGTTCGCCCACAGCGGAATCACGACGTACACCCACGCGCCCAGCCCCCTTGGCCTGTGCTCTCACCGGCGATTTGGACACCCGACCAGCCTAGAGCCCACCACCGACATCTGCCCCGGCCACCATCCATCAGCCCCCAATTGGCCCCCTGCCGCACTGTCGGACACGCCGGTGCGGCAGACTTGTGACTGATCACACTGTTTGGACCGTCCAGCAAAACGGGGAACACGGACCCCTGGTACACCGGGACCAAGATCCCCTGAGCAGGTCGACAAGGAGAGAACTCGTGGACGACGTTCTGCGGCGCGCCCCGCTCTTCGCGGCGCTCGATGACGAGCAGGCCGCGGAGCTCCGCGCCTCCATGAGTGAGGTGACCCTCGCACGCGGTGACGCGCTCTTTCACGAGGGCGACCCCGGAGACCGCCTGTACGTGGTCACCGAGGGCAAGGTGAAGCTCCACCGCACCTCACCCGACGGCCGCGAGAACATGCTGGCGGTCCTCGGCCCCGGCGAGCTCATCGGTGAGCTGTCGCTGTTCGACCCGGGCCCGCGGACGGCGACCGCCTCCGCGCTGACCGAGGTGAAACTGCTGGGCCTCGGCCACGGCGACCTCCAGCCCTGGCTGAACGCACGCCCCGAGGTGGCCGCCGCCCTGCTGCGCGCCGTCGCCCGGCGCCTGCGCAAGACCAACGACCAGATGTCCGACCTCGTCTTCTCCGACGTGCCGGGCCGGGTGGCCCGTGCGCTCCTGGACCTCTCGCGCCGCTTCGGCGTGCAGTCCGAGGAGGGCATCCACGTCGTGCACGACCTGACCCAGGAGGAGCTGGCCCAGCTGGTCGGCGCCTCCCGCGAGACGGTCAACAAGGCGCTCGCCGACTTCGCGGGCCGCGGCTGGCTCCGCCTGGAGGCCCGCGCGGTGATCCTCCTGGACGTGGAGCGCCTCGCGAAGCGCTCGCGCTGAGCGCTCCGCCGGAAGTCCGGTGAGCGGTCCGCGGGTGCGCTGCGGCCGGGTGCGCCGCGGCTGGTCGCGCCCGCGCGTCGGAGCCGCGTAGCGAAACGGCGGCCCCGCGCCCCTTCGGGGCGCTGCCGAACCGCTGCCGCACGACTTCTTACCGAAGGGCCCCGCCGGACGGCGGGGCCCTTCGGTGTTGTGCCGGGAACGGATTGCGCCGGAACGGGTCGCGCGCGGAACGGGTTGTGCCGGAAATGGCATGCCCCCGCCGTCGCCTCCGGGCACAGTGGTGCCATGGCGGCGGACAGAGGGCTCGATGCCCTGGGCCACATCGAGCGCGAAGGCTCCCTGGGGCGGGTACCGGCGGTGTTCCGGCCCGTCGTCGCCGCGGCTCGTGACCGGGTGCTGGACGTCTTCGGAGGGCGGCTGGACAGCGCGTACCTCTACGGGTCGATTCCGCGCGGGACCGCGCGCGTGGGCCGTTCCGATCTCGACCTGCTGCTCGTCCTGCGCGAGGAGCCCACGGAGGCGGACCGGGCGGACGCGCGCACGCTCGACGAGGCCCTCGACAAGGAGTTCGCCCAGATCGACGGGGCGGGGACACTGGTGGCCGGCCGGGCGCAGGTGCTGAGCGACCTGGAGCGGCACGACCTCGGCTGGTTCGTCGCGTGCCTCTGTACACCGCTGCTGGGCGAGGACCTCGCCGAGGAACTGCCCCGCTACCGGCCCGACACCCTCCTCGCCCGCGAGACGAACGGCGAACTCGCGTTGCTCCTCCCCCGCTGGCGCGAGCGGATCGCCGAGGTCACAGCGGCGGCCGGGGCGGACGGCCCGCAGGAGGCGGCCCTGCGGCCTCTGGTGCGTCGCATGTCCCGTCACCTCGTCCGGACGGGCTTCACGCTGGTCATGCCCCGCTGGAACGGCTGGACGAGCGATCTGGCGGAGATGGCCGAGGTGTTCGCCGCGTACTACCCGGAGCGGGACCATCCGCGGCGGGCCGCCCAGCTGCGGGAGGCCGCCGTCCTCGGCCGCGAGCCGGTCGGCGACCGTGCCGTCCTGCGGTCGTACGTCGACGATCTCGGGCCGTGGCTCGCCGAGGAGTACGCGCGCGTGCACGGCGTCAAAGCACCGCGCCCGTAGCGGACAGGCGGGTCCACTCCCAGGTCCCAGCCCAGGTCCCAGTGCCGGCCCCGGCCCCGGTCCGGCTCACTCCCGGCCGATGAGCCCGTGCTCCTTGAGGTAGTCCAGCTGCGCCCGTACCGACAGTTCCGCCGCCGGCCACAGGGAGCGGTCGACGTCCGCGTAGACGTGCGCGACGACCTGGGACGGGTCCGTGTAGCCGTCCTCGACGGCCGTCTCGACCTGGGCGAGCCGGTGGGCCCGGTGGGCCAGGTAGAACTCCACGACTCCCTGGGCGTCCTCCAGGACCGGCCCGTGGCCCGGCAGGACCGTGTGCACGCCGTCGTCGACCGCCAGGGACCTCAGCCGCCGCAGGGAGTCCAGGTAGTCGCCCAGGCGCCCGTCGGGGTGGGCCACGACCGTGGTGCCCCGGCCCAGGATCGTGTCGCCGGTGAGTACGGCCCGGTCGGCGGGCAGGTGGAAGCAGAGCGAGTCGGCGGTGTGGCCGGGCGTCGGTACGACCCGCAGCTCCAGGCCGCCCGTCGTGATCACGTTCCCGGCGGCCAGGCCCTCGTCGCCGAGCCGCAGCGCCGGATCGAGGGCCCGCACCTTCGTGCCCGTCAGCTCGGCGAACCGCGCCGCGCCCTCGGCATGGTCCGGATGCCCGTGCGTCAGCAGGGTCAGGGCGACCCGCCTGCCGGCCTTCTCGGCGGCGTCGACGACGGCACGCAGGTGTACGTCGTCCAGGGGGCCCGGATCGATCACCACCGCCAATTCGGAGTCCGGCTCGGCCACGATCCAGGTGTTCGTGCCGTCCAGGGTCATCGCGGACGCGTTCGGGGCGAGGACGTTGACGGCACGCGCGGTGGCGGGACCGGAGACCACCCCGCCGCGCGGCTGGCCGGGCAGTGCTGCGGCGTCGGTCATGCGGAGGCTCCACCGGTCGGGATGTGCTTGGTGAACTCGTCGTGTCCCGGCCAGCTGAGGACCAGCTCGCCGTCCACCAGCTTCGCCCGGGCCAGGACGGGTGTCATGTCCCGGCCGGGCGCCGCCGCGAGGGCCTCGGCGGCGGTCCCGTACGCGCCGAGCTGGCGCAGGGTCGCGACGGTGGGCGGCATCATCAGGAGCTCGCCCC
The DNA here is from genome assembly GCF_042677425.1 of Streptomyces sp. NPDC127119. Classification (NCBI taxonomy): domain Bacteria; kingdom Bacillati; phylum Actinomycetota; class Actinomycetes; order Kitasatosporales; family Streptomycetaceae; genus Streptomyces; species Streptomyces sp. NPDC127119. The sequence goes on from NZ_JBHXTO010000027.1 coordinate 51,296, forward strand.
TGTCGTAGCCGTCCATCGCCTCCGAAGGGCGGATCCAGACGGTGCGGTCGGCCTCCGTGGAGGCGTTCCGGGTGCGCTGGCCCTCCGGGAGGACGGCCACGAAGAAGAAGGTGTCGTAGCGGCGGGGCTCGAACTCCGGGGTGATCCAGCGCGTCCAGGCGCCCAGGAGGTCGGAGCGCAGCACGAGCCCCCTGTGGTCGAGGAACTCGGCGAAGGACAGGTCGCGGGCGACCAGTGCCGCCCGGTCGGTCTCCCAGTCGTCCCCGGTGGTGTCGCCGACCACGGTGTCCGCGGTCGGGCCCGCGAGCAGGACGCCCGCCTCCTCGTACGTCTCACGGACCGCCGCGCAGACGATCGCCTGGGCGGCGGCCTCGTCGACTCCGAGCCGGGACGCCCACCACGCGCGCGTGGGGCCCGCCCAGCGGACGTGACGGTCGTCGTCCCTGGGGTCCACCCCGCCGCCCGGATACGCGTACGCGCCCCCGGCGAAGGCCATGGAGGCGCGTCGGCGCAGCATGTGCACGGCGGGACGGGAGCCGGTGCCCCCGGAGCCGGAGCCGGAGCCGATGGTCCCGGAGCCGGTCTCCCCGGCGTCGGACCCGGCGTCGGAACCCGTCTCACCGGAGTCGGCCCCCGGGCCGGTGTCCTTGAGCAGCATGACGGTGGCCGCCCGCCTGGGGACGACCGGTGTGAGCGTGCCCTCCGCGAGTGCGCGGATCCTCTCGGGCCACTCCGGGGGGTACCACTGCCCATTCGCCATGGGCGGAGGCTATCCCGGAGTGAGCTGATGTTCGAGAGACAACGATCGCCCCTTACGGAGAGGCCTACGCCTCCGTCAGCTCCACCTGGATCTCGACCTCCACGGGCGCGTCGAGCGGCAGCACCGCCACCCCGACCGCGCTGCGCGCGTGCACGCCCTTGTCGCCGAGCACCTCGCCCAGCAGCTCGCTCGCGCCGTTCAGGACGGCGGGCTGGCCGGTGAAGTCAGCGGCCGAGGCGACGAAGCCGACGACCTTCACCACGCGCGCGATGCGGTCGAGGTCACCCGCGACCGACTTGACTGCCGCGAGGGCGTTCAGCGCGCAGGTGCGGGCCAGTTCCTTGGCCTCCTCCGGGGTGACCTCCGCGCCCACCTTGCCGGTGAGCGGAAGCTGGCCGTCCACCATCGGGAGCTGGCCGGCCGTGTACACGTACACGCCCGACTGCACGGCGGGCTGGTACGCGGCCAGCGGCGGCACGACGCCCGGCAGGGTCAGTCCCAGTTCGGCCAGTTTCGCCTCGACAGCGCTCACGCGGCCCGCTCCCGCTTCAGGTAGGCGACGAGCTGCTCGGGGTTGTTCGGCCCGGGCACGACCTGGACGAGCTCCCAGCCGTCCTCGCCCCAGGTGTCCAGAATCTGCTTCGTGGCGTGGACGAGCAGAGGCACGGTTGCGTATTCCCACTTGGTCATGGGGGCGACTGTATCCGCTGGCGCGGGCCGCCCTTCCTGGACCTCCGTCCGCCGCCGGGCCGGTGCAGGGGCGATGCGGGGCCGATGCGGGGGTGTCGGGCGGGCCGATGACTGGGCAGGGCGCTCCCTGGGCACCCGTATGCGAAGCAGGGCCCCCACGGCCACCGCACCATCCAGTGAGGAATTAGGCTCGAAGACGTGAGCAGGCTTCAGGTCGTCAGCGGCAAGGGCGGTACCGGAAAGACCACGGTCGCCGCAGCACTCGCGCTCGCCCTCGCGACCGAGGGCAAGCGTGCCCTTCTGGTCGAGGTCGAGGGCAGACAGGGCATCGCGCAGCTCTTCGAGACGCAGGCGCTGCCCTACGAGGAGCGGAAGATCGCCGTCGCTCCCGGTGGCGGGGAGGTGTACGCACTCGCCATCGACCCCGAGCTGGCCCTTCTGGACTACCTCCAGATGTTCTACAAGCTCGGCGGCGCGGGCCGCGCCCTGAAGAAACTGGGCGCCATCGACTTCGCGACCACCATCGCGCCGGGCCTGCGGGACGTGCTCCTGACGGGCAAGGCCTGCGAGGCCGTACGCCGCAAGGACAAGCGCGGGCGGTTCGCGTACGACTACGTGGTGATGGACGCGCCGCCGACCGGGCGGATCACCCGCTTCCTGAACGTGAACGACGAGGTGGCCGGGCTCGCCAAGATCGGTCCGATACACAATCAGGCGCAGGCCGTGATGAGGGTGCTCAAGTCGCCCGAGACCGCCGTGCACCTGGTGACGCTCCTGGAGGAGATGCCCGTCCAGGAGACCGCCGACGGCATCGCGGAGCTGCGGGCCGCGCGGCTGCCGGTGGGACGGACCATCGTGAACATGGTGCGGCCCGCGATCCTGGACGAGGCCGACCTGGAGCTGGCGCGCAGGGCGCCGCGCACGGCCGTCGCCAAGTCGCTGTCGGCCGCCGGACTCGGCGGCGCGCGGCGCGGCGGGGTCGCCGAGCGCCTGGTGGAGCCGCTGCTGACCCAGGCGGACGAGTACGCCGAGCGGTACGCGCTGGAGCGCGAGCAGCGTGCGGTGCTCCAGGGCCTGGAGCTGCCGCTGCACGAACTCCCGTTGCTCGCCGAGGGAATGGACCTCGCGGGCCTGTACGAACTCGCCAAGGAACTGCGTCAGCAAGGGATCTCATGAGTCAGGACCCGGCCCGCGCAAACGATTCTTCCCGCGAACGTGCACGCGAAGGCGAGCCCGCCGCCCGGCGGGCTTCCGGCCCCTCCCGTGCGATCGACACCGCGACCGCGGCCTCGGCCGTCCTGGGGGTCGACGCGCTGATCGACGATCCCGGGACCCGCATCGTGGTCTGCTGCGGTTCGGGCGGCGTCGGCAAGACCACCACCGCGGCGGCGCTGGGGCTGCGGGCCGCCGAGCGCGGCCGCAAGGTGGTCGTCCTGACCATCGACCCGGCCCGCAGGCTGGCCCAGTCGATGGGTATCGACGCGCTCGACAACACCCCGCGCCGGGTGAAGGGCATCGACGACTCCGCGAGCGGCGAGCTGCACGCGATGATGCTCGACATGAAGCGCACCTTCGACGAGATCGTCGAGGCGCACGCGGACCGCGAGCGGGCCGCCACGATCCTGAACAACCCCTTCTACCAGTCGCTCTCCGCCGGCTTCGCGGGCACGCAGGAGTACATGGCGATGGAGAAGCTGGGGCAGCTGAGGGCACGCGAGGAGTGGGACCTCATCGTCGTCGACACGCCGCCCTCGCGCTCGGCCCTCGACTTCCTGGACGCCCCGAAGCGGCTCGGCTCGTTCCTGGACGGGAAGCTGATCCGGCTGCTGACCGCGCCGGCGAAGCTGGGCGGCCGGGCCGGGATGAAGTTCCTGAACGTCGGGATGTCGATGATGACCGGCACCCTGGGCAAGCTGCTGGGCGGGCAGCTCCTCAAGGACGTGCAGACGTTCGTGGCCGCCATGGACACCACCTTCGGCGGCTTCCGTACGCGCGCGGACGCCACGTACAAGCTGCTCCAGGCGCCCGGTACGGCGTTCCTGGTCGTCGCGGCCCCGGAGCGGGACGCGCTGCGCGAGGCGGCGTACTTCGTGGAACGGCTGGCCGCGGAGGAGATGCCGCTCGCCGGTCTGGTGCTGAACCGGGTCCACGGCAGCGGTGCCACCCAGCTCTCCGCCGAGCGCGCACTCGCCGCCGCGGAAAATCTTGCCGAGGCCCGCATTGTGGATCAGGTGGGCGGGAAAGCTGGACTTCGTAACTCTCCCGACACGTACGGCAGTTCAGAACCACCCGCTACCGAAACCGCCGTTCCCGAGGCTCCCTCCTCCGACGCAGGCTCCCCCGCCGCGGACCGGACCAGTGCCGACGGAGCCGGAACGGACGAGGACTCCAGCAAGGCCGACCCCGGCACGGAGGACCACAGCGCCGAGGACCGCGACGACCGCAGCACGGAAGGCCGCACAGTCGAACAACTCACCGCAGGCCTGCTGAGGCTGCACGCCGAACGTATGCAACTGCTCTCCCGCGAGCAGCGCACACGCGATCGCTTCGCCGCGCTCCACCCCGAGGTGGCGGTGGCGGAAGTGGCCGCGCTGCCCGGCGATGTGCACGACCTCGCGGGGCTGCGGCACATCGGGGACCGGCTCGCGGCCGACACGCCGCCGGCCGAGGCTTCGTGAACGCGAGGAGCTTCGTGAACCCGGGGAACGCCTGCCCCGGGGAATGGTTGCCCGGCCCCTGAGCCCGAGGCCCGCTTCCTGAGCCTTTCGGGGTCACGGGGCGGCCCGGTGGGACCTACGCCGCCGTCGTACGGGTCGCCGTAGGTCACGTATGTCAGGTCACGTACGCCGTCGTACGGGGGTCACGTGGACGTCACTCGTACCTCCGAGGACGCCACTCGCACCTCTGGCGCATACGGAACCGCTGCGAGTCCGCTGCGTGCGCGGAGCCCGGTCAGCCCACCGCTGCGTAGTTCTCGTACACCTCTTCCTCGTCGAGAGGCAGGATTCCCGCCCCCCGCTCGTACTCGGTACGCGCGGTTTCGAGCAGCCTGCGCCAAGAGGTGACGGTCGGTCGCCTGCGCAGCAGTGCGCGGCGCTCCCGCTCCGTCATCCCTCCCCACACGCCGAACTCGACGCGGTTGTCCAACGCGTCGGCCAGGCACTCCGTGCGCACCGGGCATCCGGTGCACACTGCCTTCGCCCGGTTCTGCGCTGCTCCTTGAACGAACAGTTCATCCGGATCGGTAGTGCGGCAGGCCGCCTGCGCACTCCAGTCGGTTACCCAGCCCATACCGGCGCCGTCCTCTCCCGAATCGAGGCTCCCCCACGGCGGCAGCGGCATATTCACCGCCACCAGTTCAGGACGTTACGGAAGGTGGGCACAGTCAACCAGCCCCTTCGGGCCCAATCTTGAATGGCCCGAATGGACTATGGGTACGCGACAGATCACCCAACGGAGTGACCCGACGACATACGTGACTTTCCCGGCGAAGCGGGGCAGTTGAGGTGTGTCACAACGGGCACCAGGTGACACATGAGGCGGATTCGGGCACGTCCTCAACAAAAAAGTCGAGTGTCGACCGAACCGAACAGGGGTCGCCGGACGTATTGATACGTGGTCCTACTGCTGTGACAGTTGAGAGCAGCTTAGGCCAATGCCTATACGCGTGTCCGGCGATTGAGAACGTAGGCTGCCCTCATGCCAAAGAAGCGCTCGGGCGGTGGTCTGTCTCCCACGCAGCAGGCCGCCAAGTTCCTCGGTGTCAGTGTGCTCGCGGGGGCCGTCATGGCCGGGATCGCGGTGCCGGCGTTCGGTGCGCTCGGCCTCGCGGCCAAGGGTTCGGTCGAGGGGTTCGACGAGATCCCGGCCAACCTGAAGCGGCCACCGCTGAGCCAGCGCACCACGATCCTGGACAACCAGGGCGGCCAGATCGCCACGGTCTACTCGCGTGACCGCACGGTGGTCGACCTCAAGGACATCTCGCCGTACATGCAGAAGGCGATCGTCGCGATCGAGGACGCGCGGTTCTACGAGCACGGCGCGGTCGACCTCAAGGGTGTCCTGCGCGCGCTCAACAAGAACGCGCAGAGCGGCAACGTCTCGGAGGGCGCCTCGACGCTCACCCAGCAGTACGTGAAGAACGTCTTCGTGGAGGAGGCCGGCGACGACCCGACGAAGGTCGCGCAGGCCACCCAGCAGACCCTCGGCCGCAAGGTCCGCGAGCTGAAGTTCGCGATCCAGGTCGAGGAGGAGCTGGGCAAGAAGAAGATCCTCGAGAACTATCTGAACATCACGTTCTTCGGGCAGCAGGCCTACGGCGTGGAGGCGGCGGCCCAGCGTTACTTCTCCAAGTCCGCCAAGGACCTGGAGGTCCAGGAGGCCGCGCTGCTGGCCGGCATCGTCCAGTCGCCGACCCGGTACGACCCGGTCAACGACGAGGCCGAGGCCACCAAGCGGCGCAACGTGGTGCTGCAGCGCATGGCCGAAGTGCACGACATCTCGCAGGCGGAGGCCACCGCCGCCAAGAAGAAGCCGCTCGGCCTGAAGGTCAGCAAGCCGAACAACGGCTGCATCACGGCCGTCAAGGACTCCAGCTTCTTCTGCGACTACGTGCGTGAGGTGTTCCTGACCGACCCGGTCTTCGGCAAGACGCAGAAGGCCCGGGCCAAGGTCTGGAACCAGGGCGGTCTGACGATCCGCACGACGCTCGACCCGCAGGCGCAGAAATCGGTCCAGACCTCGCTCAAGGACCACGTCAACAAGTCGGACAAGGTCGCGGCGGCGTCGACGCTGGTCGAGCCCGGCTCCGGCAAGATCCTGGCGATGGGCCAGTCGAAGCCGTACGGCTACGGCAAGAACGAGACCGAGATCAACTACTCGGTCGACCAGAAGATGGGCGGCTCGAACTTCGGCTTCCCGACCGGTTCGACGTTCAAGCCGTTCCTGGCCGCGGCGGCCCTGGAGGGCGGCAAGCCGGCCACGCAGTCCTATCCGGCGCCGTACGAGATGCCGTATCCCGACAGCGTCCAGGCGTGCGGCGGGAAGACCTGGCGCAACAGCGAGAACGCGAAGGTCGAGAACGAGGACGAGGCCGAGGTCGGCCCGTACCCGCTGAAGAAAGCCATGGCGCTGTCGGTCAACACCTACTTCGTGCAGATGCTCGAAGACATCGGGATGTGCCCGGTGGTGGAGATGACCGACAAGCTGGGCGTCGTCCAGGGCAACGGCACCAAGCTGCCCGAGCAGCCCTCGTCGATGACCCTCGGCTCCACCGGTATCTCGCCGCTGACGATGGCGAGCGCGTACGCCGCCTTCGCCAACCGGGGCGAGTACTGCACGCCGATCGCGATCGCGTCGATCAGCCAGAAGCTCGGCGGTGAGAAGAAGTCCCTGTCGGTTCCGAAGTCCTCGTGCTCGCGCGCGATGTCGGAGACCACCGCGGACACGATCAACACACTGCTCAGCGGAGTGGTCGACTCCGGTACGGGCCAGCAGGCCGGTCTCACCGACCGCGCCAACGCGGGCAAGACCGGTACGACGGACTTCCGCAAGAACGCCTGGTTCGTCGGCTACACGCCGAACCTGTCCGGCGCGGTCTGGGTCGGCAGCGCCACCCAGAAGGTCAAGATGGTCAACATCACCATCGGCGGGACGTGGCACGAGAAGGTCTTCGGCGGCGCGGTACCCGGGCCGATCTGGAAGGACGCCATGACCGGCGCCCTGTCCGGCAAGGACTCCCCCGGCTTCAACCTCGTCGACATCCCCGACCCCGAGAAGGACCGGGACAAGGACCGCGACCGGGACCGCGGCGACGACAACAACGGCGACCACAACGGGAACGGCAACGGGGGGAACCGGGGAAATGACAACGGGGGTGGCACCGACGGTGGCCAGCCCCAGATCCCCACGCCGACCTTCTCCATCCCCGACGACTGGACGATCGGCGGGAACGACGGCGGCAACGACCGCGGGAACGGGAACGGTGGCGGCAACTGGCCGTAGCCCGGCCTGACTTCCGACCGGCTGCTTGTACGCCTGTCTGCGTGTACGCCGATGGGGGCGCCCCTTGTTGCAAGGGGCGCCCCCATCGGCGTACGGCTGTGGGTGGGCCTTTTGCTGCGGCTGCGGCGCGGATGCGGATGCGGATGCGGATGCGGCACGGATACCGAGCGGCTGCGGCTGCGGCTGCGGCCGATTGGAGTGCCCCCGGGGGCCCGTCGGAGTGCCCGGGGGCCGGTCGCGGGGGCCGGGGCTCAGCCCGCGAGGCGCTTCTTGACCTCCGCGGCGACCCGGCCGCCCTCCGCCAGGCCGGCCACCTTGGGGTTCACGATCTTCATGACCTGACCCATGGCCCGCGGGCCCTCCGCGCCGGCCGCCTTCGCCTCCTCGACCGCCTGCGCGACGATCTGCCGCAGCTCGTCGTCGGAGAGCTGCTTGGGCAGGTACTCGGCGAGGACCTCGCCCTCCGCCTTCTCGCGCTCGGCCGACTCGGCACGGCCGCCCTGCGCGAAGGCGTCGGCCGCCTCGCGGCGCTTCTTCGCCTCCTTGGCGATCACCTTCTGCACCTCGTCGTCGGAGAGTTCGCGCTTCTGCGTACCCGCGACCTCCTCCTTCTGGACGGCGGCGAGGGTCAGCCGGAGCGTCGAGGAACGGAGCTCGTCGCGCCCCTTGATCGCGGCGTTGAGGTCTGCCTGCAGCTTCGACTTGAGCGTGGTCATGGGGCCGATTGTCGCAGGTGTGGTGCGGCGGACGCCCATGGATTTCGGCGGGCGGCTCCCGCAGGCCGTCGGTGGACCGCCCAGGCGCCCCGTCCCTGGGCCACCCATGGGCCACCCATCGAAGGTCCGTGGACCGTCCCTGGGCCGCCCCTGGACCGTCCGTGGGGTTCGGGGCGTCCAGGGTCTGACACGATGGACGTATGCGCGCGCGATACGGAGTACCCCTGGGAATCGCGGCGGCTGGTGCCGCCGGTCTGCTCTACTCGGCGGGGTTCGAAGCCCGCTCGTTCAGACTGCGGCGGGTGACGGTCCCGGTGCTGCCCCCCGGGATGCGACCGCTGCGCGTGCTCCAGGTCTCCGACATCCACATGGTGAGCGGACAGCGGAAGAAGCAGCGCTGGCTGCGCTCGCTGGCCGGGCTGCGCCCCGACTTCGTCATCAACACCGGGGACAACCTCTCGGACCCCGAGGGCGTACCGGAGGTCATGGACGCCCTCGGCCCCCTGATGGAGTTCCCCGGCGCGTACGTCTTCGGCTCGAACGACTACTTCGGGCCCACGCTCCGCAACCCCGCCCGCTATCTGTTCGAGAAGACGCAGGGCCGGCACGGACTGAACGGCAACGCGCCCGCCGTCAACGTCGTCCACAACCCGTGGGAGGAGCTGCGCGACGGCTTCGACGCGGCGGGCTGGCTGAACCTGACGAACGTCCGGGGCTCGCTGAAGATCGACGGCTTCGAGATCGAGCTGACCGGGCTCGACGACCCGCACGTCAAGCGCGACCGGTACGCGCGCGTGGCCGGCGGCCCGTCCGACGCGGCCGACCTCTCCCTGGGGATCGTGCACGCGCCGTACCTGCGCGCGCTGGACGCCTTCACCGCGGACGGCTACCCGCTGATCCTGGCGGGCCACACGCACGGCGGGCAGCTGTGCATCCCCTTCTACGGCGCCCTGGTCACCAACTGCGACCTGGACACCGACCGGGTGAAGGGCCTGTCCACGTACACGGAGGCGGAGTCGGGCCGGACGTCGTACATGCACGTGTCGGCGGGCTGCGGGACGAGCAGGTACACCCCGGTGCGCTTCGCCTGCCCCCCGGAGGCGACACTGCTGACGCTTACGGGGGTGGGGGGAGCGTAGGGGGCTGGGGTTCGGCTGGGCGGGGTTCGCCGACGAGGTTCGGTTGGGCGGGGCCGTGTGGCTGGGCCAGGGTTCGGCTGGGCCAGGGTTCGGCTGGGCGAGGTTCGGCTGGGCGGCGTCGCTGAGCGGGTTTCGATTGGCCGGCCGGGAGAGGCCGGGACCCCCCGCCCTCCCCCACCCATCCGGTTCAATCCACCGCGCCCCTTTTGCCCGCCCCTCCTAGCGTGAGGGGATGACCACCCCCATACCTGCGGACATCCCGGACATACCCAGGATCCCCGGCATAGCCGCCAGCGCCGCCGCCTCCGCCGTCCCCATCGTGCCCGCGTACGCGGTGGTCCCGCGCGTACGCCGTCCCCTGGTCGCCGCCTTCCGCCTGCTCGTCGCCCTGGCGGCGGCCGCGGGCGTGACGCTCGATCTGCTCCTGGGCTCCCCGCTGCGCGTCCTGAGCTACGCCACGATCCTGAGCAGCATCCTGGTGACCGCGGTGTTCACCGTCTCCGCCTGGCGAGCATGGAAGGCCCGCCACCCCCTGCGGCCGTCCGTCACCGCCAGCACCTTGCTGTACGCGGTCGGGACGGGCCTGGTCTACCACCTGATCCTGGCCGACGACGCGACCGCCTTCTCCATGACGAGCGACGGCTCGGCGCTCACGGGCTGGCACGCGGTCACGAACCAGCTGCTGCACACGGTGGTCCCGGTGGCGGTCGCGCTGGACTGGCTCCTGCTGACCCGCCCGGGGGCGCTGCGTCTGCACAGCGCGGCCGCCTGGCTGATCCTCCCGGTCGCGTACCTGGCGTACACCGTCACCCGGGGCCTGCTCCTCCCCCAGGGCACGCCGGCGCGCTACCGCTACCCCTTCCTCGACGTGTCCGAGCACGGCTACGTCGAGGTCCTGGGCAACGTCACGATCCTGGGCCTCGCCTGCTACGCCCTGGCCGTCCTCCTCGTCGCCCTGGACCACATCAGGCCTGGCCCACGCCGCCACCGCGCCCCGGAAAACCGGATTTCGTCTCAGCCCACCGGTGGGCTAAAGTAAACGACGTCGCCACGGCACACACCACGCAAGTGGCTCGCCGCCAGCGACATCGGGGTGTAGCGCAGCTTGGCAGCGCGCTTCGTTCGGGACGAAGAGGTCGTGGGTTCAAATCCCGCCACCCCGACAGTGAAACACCAGGTGAGGCACCTACTCAATTCAGTAGGTGCCTCACCTGTTTCGTGTACGTGTCTATCTGCGTGACCATCTCGCCCAGACACGCCTCAAAGGACCTCAGCTTCGGCTACCGTCGAGCCGTCGTTTGCGGGACCTTCCGTCAGACCGAAAGGTCGGGAAGGTGACACGCCAGACCGAAAGGTCAGTGTCTGAGGGGTACGCCCTCTACGCACTCAGCTCCGACGTTGCTGGGGTCTAGAGATCTTTCGACTCGCACTCGTGAGGCTCGGTCGTTGATCGCCAGTCACCGGCATCCAATCAATCTTCAGCACCTGGCGGAAGGCACGACGCACGTTGGCAGCGTCGAGCGGCTTGCCGACGGCCGAGGAGAAGACGAGGCCGTGTTCCTCCCACTTCTCGTAAGCAGCGAGCCGACCCCAGCCCTGATCTTCGAACTGCTGCCAGGGCGCTTCGACGCAGCGCGTCGGCAAGGCGAGCGTGCGCCAGGACTTCCGGGTCTTCGTGTCCCCGCTCCGCCGGACCAAGCGCCACACTGCGATGTGCGGCGGCTGCGGCGGCTCAAACTCCGGACACCCCTTGAGGAAGCCGTGGTCCCATGTGAGAGCCCGCAGTTCCTCAGTGCGGGCACCGGTCAGCAGCGCGACGACAATGTACGCGTACATCGAGGTCCCCTCAGCCCCCTTCAGTACGGCCTCAGCCTGAGCGAACGTGAGCGCTTTGGACGGACGTCCCGCTAGCCCATGGCGCACAGAGCCCAGTTCGACGACGTTGCACTTCACCTTGTCTCACGCCATGACCCGCTTGGCCGAACGGTTGAGACAGGAGTGCAAGCCCTGCAACGTGCGCGTACTGAGCGTTCGACCCTTCACCGCCAGCCAGCGGTCAACGTCCTCAGCGCTTAATCACGCAGCTTGCGCGCTCCCAAGCTTGGGATCACGTGAATCCGGCTCAGCCCGGTAACGGAGACCGCTCCACTGAAAGCACCAGGTCGGAACTATTCCGATCTGGTGTTTCCTCTTTGGTGACCCTGCAATCTCCCCCAGTCAGACAGACAGGGTTGTTCTGTGCATCTTCCAGTGGCCTTGGATCAGTCGGGTGAGCCTTCCGGAGATCTGACTAAGCGATGGTCGACCATGAATGCTTCGATCCACTGCGTTTCAACCAACCGCTGCCGGTGCCTACGTTGCGTCCGTGACGTAAGGAGAGCAGTGATGCGGGTGCATAAAGTGACCTTGGTGAGTCCGCTGCGCAATGAGAGATGCCTGAATGTAAACATTCTTCACACGATTAGGTGACCAGGCACGGGAAGGGTATTTGGATCTCTCCATCCCCCCATACTCAGTCGCGAATAGCCAGCGAATATTCGAGGGGCGGCCATGCCAGATATTTTCGATCATATCGAGTGGAAGGTTCTGGAGATTTTCGGAGAAGAGCCTATCTGCGTACATGTGGGCAATGTCAAGGAGTGCGAGATCAAGCGGCATCCCACTTACGCGAAGTTCCGCACCGAGGCGATTTCGGCGGGAATCCGGTCTGCTTCGAGCTCCCGTCTGTGGGAATCCATTATCGCGATGGGAAGGTTGTGTGATCTGGACGGCGACGACACGTGGCGATTGGTCATTCTCGACTGCATTGTTCCCTGCTTTCGTTCGCTGTCCACGAAAATCTCTCGCGAATTTCAAGTTGAGCGGGAAGACCTTCGGTCCGCCATGGTGGCAACCGCATTGGAGGTATGGGAAAGTACTTCCATGGGCGTCTCACCGCGCCACATCAGGGACCGAATGGTCAAGGCGGCCTTCGATATGGCCTTCCGGCTTGGAAACGCCACCTGCTCCGAGCGCCTTCTGGATGACGTCGAGATACTGATCCAGCCAGAAACGTATGCCCAGGACTCCACATTGAGGTCGTCGTCGATCATCGATCTCAACAGTATCCGTGACGCCGATGTCGCGGAGCAGCTCCGAGGTGAGCGAATCGGTGCTTTGTTTCAAGTGCATGGCCACACCGACGTCCTTCGCGGTTTCCACAAAGGACTTCGCGACGGTAGCCGTTCGGGGTCAGTCGGCCGGGCGGCGAGGACTTCAGGGTTCTCCCGATCCTGGATATCTGACCCGAACCTCTACTACTATATCTCCGATCTCTACCCCTCGTTCATCGGACTCCGGGAAGCCGCAGCCGTTATAGGGGTCGCTGAGTCTGCTGCGCGTCGGCTCATCAGGGCAGGCCAGTTCCCTCTCCCTGCGGCGAGGGCGGGACGGGGCTACAAGATTTCAGTTAGGGCCCTCATGCATTTCAAGAACATTCCGGACACCATCGTCCATGTCGACGACGTTGAGAACGGTGCCCTACACGCGAGCGGCAGGCAATGAACCATGCTGCCGTCAGCCGAATACAGATTTGTCGACGAGACCTGCTTGGTTAGGGACGCTTCCATAGAAGTCCGGTAACTCTCCCAAGACAAGTTACGGAATCGAGCCAAGCACAGGGATGTCACCCTACGGCGATCGAGGATCTGCTGGGAGGGCCAGGACCCGGGCGGGCACCCTGCAACGTTGCCGTGCGAGCAAACTGATCGACACTCATTGGTAAGCCCTTCAGCTGTCTCTCGGGATCTCCTGTCGCCACCGCCTCTCCGCGAGTCGTTGGTTGCTCCGAACACGCGCAGATCGGTGGTCACCCCCGCGCGGCTACGATCGCCGGTCATGGACTGGCTGGAGCGCACCGCGAAACTGAGGCAGTGGACCAGAAGCGGGACCCGCGCTCCGCACAAGCCGTTGCTGTTGCTGTACGCCCTCGGTCGGTTCCAGCAGGATGCCTCCGGTGAACTGCGGTACAGCGCGGTGGAGGAGGATCTGCAGCGACTGCTGACCGAGTACGGTCCGCCGAACAGGACGACTCCGTCCTACCCGTTCCACCATCTGGTGAGCGACGGCGTGTGGGAGGTGCGCACCGATCGCGGACCGGGCAGCCCCGGCACCAGGGTGCGGGAGTTGCGGACCGCAGGGGCCGCAGGGCGGCTGGCGCCGGACCTGCGGGCGGCGCTGCGGCGTGAGCCGGCGCTTCTCGGCCGGATGGCACGGGTCTTGCTCGACCTGCACTTCCCCCCTTCACTCCACGCCGACCTGTGCGATTCCGTGGGCCTGGAGCTGGAGCCTGCGGAGACCGGATTCGGGCAGCCTTCGGACGCCGTGCGGAGGCGGCGGGATCCGCGGATGCGGGAACGGGTCTTGACGGCCTACGAGTACCGGTGCGCCTTCTGCGGCTACGACGGCAGGATCGGCACGGTGCCGGTCGGGCTGGAGGCCGCGCACGTACGCTGGTGGGCCTTCGACGGCCCGGACGACGTCGAGAACGGACTGTGTCTGTGCTCGCTGCACCACAAGCTCTTCGACATGGGCGTCCTCGGCATCGACGAAGGCCACCGCATCCTGGTCTCCCAACGCTTCGTCGGCCACAGCCACGCCGCCCGCGAGCACGTCATCGCGCTCGCCGACAGACCACTCGTCGGACCTCAACCGGGCGCCCGCCCTGTCGCCGCGATCCACCGCGCCTGGCACGCCAGCCAGGTCTTCCACGGCAGCCCTCGCCCCTCCACAGCCGTCTGATCGTTGCCCACCGATCGCCCGCCCGCTGGTAAGCGGCATGATACGGCGAGTATGGTCTCTTATATGGCCACGAAGAAGGTAACCGTCACGATCCCCGAGGATCTCCTGGACGAGATCCGTGCGGAAGCAGCAGAGCGGGGGTTGTCGGCCTACGTCGCCGAGGCGCTGCGCTTCAAGCGCGACCGGGACCGGCTCCTGGAACTGGTCGACTGGCTACAGGAAGAACACGGCCCCGTGACTGAGGACGAGCATGCGGCAGCTCTCGGCGAGCTGGAGGATCTCGACGCAGAACACGAGCGGCGCCGCGCCTCCGGACAGCGCAACGCTGGAGAAGCTGCGTGAAGAAGCGAGCCGGTGAGCACGGGCAGAGGCCGCTCCGTGTCTTCGTCCTGGACTGTGAAGCTCTGTCCCTGGCAGTGCGCGGTGATCGGAACATGATCGCCTGGCTCGACCTCGCAGCGCGAGGTGAGGCCGAGGTGGTGACGTCGCCGATGACCCTGGTCGAGGCGTACGACGGCAGAACGACAGAACAGCGCTGGGACTGGGTACTTTCCCGGCTCCAGGTCGCCGACATCGGGAAGGACGAGGCCCGCCAGGCACGCCGGCTCCTGGCCGATGCCGAGCTGCACGGCCACAAGTACGCGATCGACGCCGTACTCGCCGTGATCGCGCGACAGCAGAAGGGGCGGGTCACCGTCTTCACTTCGGACGTCGACGACCTGGAAAAGCTGGTCCCGGACACGGTCGTCGTCAAGAAGGTGTGACCGGACCCGCGCCCCTCAAGGGTCTGCAGGGTCTGCAGTTAGGACGGCACCAGCCCAGGTGCCAGGCATCCCGCACGGCCCCAAACGCCGGATCTCCGACCAGGACAGACGCGTCAGGGTGCGGTGGCCGAGCCGTCGTAGATGTTCTTCGGGGTGGCGACCGTGGTGATCGCGCGGGCGAGCAGGGTGGACGGCTCCTGGCCGGCGCTCAGGATGTCGGTGTTCATCATGACGACCAGGGTGGCCTTCTCCGAGGGCAGGTAGACCGTCACGGTCTCGTAGCCCGGGATGGAGCCGTTGTGGCCGATCCAGCCGTGGGTGTTGAGGATGCCTAGACCGTAGGTGGTGCCGGGGATGCCGGTGGGCAGCGTGTTGAGCCGCTGCTTCTGCGTCTCGGGGCTGAGCAGCTGACCGGTGGCGACGGACTTGGCCCAGATCCGCAGGTCGTGCAGGTTCGAGATCATCGCTCCCGCCGCCCAGGCCCAGCTGGGGTTCCAGTCCGTCGCGTCCGCGACCTCACCGCTCAGTGTCTGGTCGGTGTAGCCGCGCGGGTGCGGCTGCGGGAACTCGTTGCCCTGCGGGAACAGCGTGTGGCGCAGGTGCGCCGGGCGCAGCACGCGGTGGTGGATGAAGTCGGCGAGTGGGCGACCGCTCACCTTTTCGATCACCATGCCCAGCAGGACGAGGTTGGAGTTGGAGTACTGGAACTTCGCGCCCGGGGCGGAGGTGTTGCGGTGCTTGAATCCGTACGCGAGGGACTGGCGCGGGGTGAACGTGCGCTGCGGGTCGCTCAGGAGGTCCTGTACGAAGCCGGGGTCCTCGGTGTAGGGGAACAGGCCGCTGCGCATCTCCGCGAGGTGGCGCAGCGTGATGCGGTGACCGTTGGGCACACCCTTGACGTAGGTGGAGATCGGGTCGTCCAGCCCTGCCCGGCCCTCGTCCACGAGCTCCAGCAGCGCGGTGACGGTGAACGTCTTGGTCTCGCTGCCGATCCGGACGAAGGAGTCTGCGGCCATCGGCTCGCCGGTCCTGGTGTCGGCGACGCCCATGGAGCGGACGTAACACCCCTTGCCCGGCATCCACAGCCCGACGACGGCCCCGGGGATGTCCGCCTTCTTCCCGACCTCGTCCATGGCCTTGTCGAGGCGGGACGTGAGCTTGCGGCCGAGGCTGTTCGGGCAGTCGCCCTTGTCGGGGTGAACGGCGGTCGGCCGCTGCTCCGCCACGGCGGGATGGACCGCCGTCGGCGCCCACAGGGACGCGGCGAGCAGGGCTGCGCAGAGGGTACGGCGGGCGGTGGAACGTCTCATTCGAGGGCGCCTCTTCCAGACGGGGGGGGTGGACGTCACGAACATCACCACCTCGGCCCGCGCCACAGGTCCGACCGCTCGCCCCCATGTCGGGGAGTCCACTCGTTCGGCGCCACCGCATGTCACGCACCATCAAAATCAAGAGTTACGAGCGGTATCGAAAGTTACGAGTGGTACTGGAAGTTCCCGAAACCGGCCGAGCGTCCCGCACCGCAACTGTCGGCGCGTCCGGGGAGTCGTACCCGCCGTGACCGAAACACGTACACACCGCGGCCTGAGGTTGTCGCCCCCTTCATCCATGGCAGTGGGCTTCGGGAGTCTGGTCCTCGCGGCAGTGGGGAGTTGGAGCAACCTCCTGCTGCTCGTGAGGGGGCGGGTGGTTCCCGGGTGGGGAGTGAGTGCGGCTCTCCTTGTCATGGCGCTCGTTCTGCGGTGGGCTCTCGTCCGGGCTGGTCGCCTGGCGCCGGCGGATGCTGCGCGGCTCCCGCGCAAGCGAGCCGTGTGGGTACCTCTGGGGACTCGTGTACTGATCGTCACGGCGGTGCTCGGCACCGTGGGGGGAGCCGTGAACGATCTGGTCCTGGGCGCGGAGTATCACGTGCTGCGTCCCTCGGGGCCGGGAGGCTGCACGGCAGTGGTGCGTGAGGCGTCCTTTCTCATGAGCGGTGGTGGCGAGGCGTACGCCGTCGGGCGCACCGGTCTGGCGCTGGGCGCGGCGGGCTCCTGGGGCGTCGACGACGGCTATCGGCCCGTCCGCTCAGGCACGTACGCCTTGGACTGGGGGCGGGACGGTGGTCTTCTGCGGGTCAGCGGTACGAGCACCGACCCGGTCGTCAGCGGGGGATCCGTCGACATCGACTGCGGGTGGTGAGGCCGCCACCCGACGGCCGGTCATGACGACAGCAGCTTGGCCTTTGCCTCCGTAGTAGGTGTTGGCAGGATGCGCGGTCATGGGAGCGAGAGAGGGCAGTGATGAGGCGTACGTCGTCGGTCTGTGCGATCTGATACTCGGTGAGAGCGCCCTGACGCAGCACAAGTTCGCGTGGCTGCTGGGCGATCCCGGAACCAGTGGGCGCCGGGTCAGGTTGCCTGTCGATGCCTATTGGCCCGGCCATGGGCTCGTGGTCGAGTACCGCGAACTGCAGCACGACCAGCCGGTACCCCACTTCGACAAGCCGGACCTGCTCACTGTCAGCGGTGTTCACCGCGGCGAGCAGCGGGCCCTGTACGACGCCCGGCGGGACGTGGAGATTCCCGCGCACGGGCTGCGGCTGGTCGTCGTCCGGCCCGCGGATCTCGATGCCGACAGCCGCGGACGGCTGCGCCGCAGCGAGAAGGCCGATCTCGCGGCGCTGAAGAAGCTCCTGTCCCACGACACCGGCAATGGCAGAGGCAGAGGCAACAGCGGCGCTCGCATCAGCGACGAGGACCGGGTCGTCGATGCCTTCCGTGACTGGCTGCTCGCCGAGGGCTGGACGCCGGTCGACCCCACGGACCGGTGGACCGACCTCGAAGCCGTACGCGACGAGGAGCGGCTGATCTGTGAGGCCAAGGGGCGCACCAGCGACCCGGGCATCGACGCCGACATCGCCTACGGACAGCTGTTGCGGCGCATGACGAGCCAGGACCCGCGTACGCGATACGCGCTCGTCGTGCCCTCCTCATCCGTCAGGGCCGCCGAACGCGTCCCGGTTCATGTCCGGCAGCTGCTGCGCATCGACGTGTACGAGGTGACGGACAACGGGCAGGTGCGCCGACTCCCGTCAGCCGGATGACCCGCTCGTCCCGGCGCCTGGTCAGATCGGGACCGCCACCCCCGTGAACGTCGTTTCCGGGGTCTGGGGGGTCGTGAAGCGGGCGTTCACCAGGTACAGGCGGTTGGCGAAGCGGGCCGCTGTGGTGGGGATGTCGAAGCGGGGGTCCGTGATCGTGCCGGTCAGGGTGGCCCGGGTCGAGGAGCGGTTCAGGTGGAACACGCTGATCACGTTCAGGCGGTTCTGGACCACGTACAGCGTGCGGCCGATGCGGTAGAGGCCGTCGCCGTTCACGACGTCCGCCGCGCCGATCAGGGTGATGCGTGTGGCGTGGCCCGTAGCGACATTCACCTTGTACAGCTCGCCCGGGGTGCTCTTGACCACGATCAGGGCTCGGCCGTCGGGGGTCCCTACGACACCGTTGGCGTTGTTGACGTCCGGGAGCTGGACCCAGTCGCCGGTGAGCGGCAGGGTGCGTACGGCTCCGGAGCCGCCCCTCGGGACCCCGTACAGCGCTGCCGCGCGGGAGTCCGTGAACCATGCCCTGTCGCCCAGCAACGTCACATCGTTGATGAAGTGGCCCGTCGCCTCGCTCAGTTGGTGTGTTGCCACCACACTGCCCGTGCGGGAGTCGTGTGTACGGGCCACTCCCGTGTTGCCCGCCACGTACAACAGGCCGTCGTGGTCGAGTTTCAGGCCCACCGCCACCAGGCCCGTGCCGCCCGCGAAAAGGGTTTCACCCACGCCCGTACGCAGGTCGGTGCGGTGGATCGCGCCGTTCGCGCGTGAGCCCATGTACGCGTACGGCTCTCTGCCGATGGCTATCCCTTCGGGGAGGAAGCCGTTGGGGAGGGGGAACTCCGTCGGCCACCTCGGCGAGGACCTCCTCGCGGCGGCTGCGGTCGCCGTGCCTGTGCCGGTCGCCGCCGCTAACGCCGTGAGCGCCGCGCCGCCCAGGAGCGTTCGCCTGGAGGGGGTCGTTGCGTCGCGGGGCTCAATCGCCTTGCGGGTCGTGCGCGTCTCGTGTGGCATCGTTCCGGGCCTCCTTGGAGGGCTGAGAACTGCAACTCCGGTTGTGTACGCGACCGTTCCGGTGATGTCGGCCGCGCCGCTCGTTCATCCTGGCTCAACACCGGCGCTCCTCCCCCTCGCGTACCGCGTATCGACAGGGGATCGACAGCTTGGCCCGCGCGGGTGGATCGAGCACGCGGCGGCTCAGCCGTTCCAGCTCTCGTCGTACGGGTCCCGGGGGGCCTTGATCGGCTTGGTCTCCGTGACGTCCAGGAACGGGATGACCCCTTCGTTCACCGGGTCCTTCGTCCGCTTCCCGGTGTACGTGCCCGTGACCTCCAGCCAGGTGTCCGGGCGCAGGACCGTGGGCGTGTGGCCGGTCAGGCCTATCTTCACCGGCTGGGCGTCCGCCGCGCAGCAACTGAGCGCCATCCGCACCAGGTAGGGCGTGCCGTCACTGCCCATCGCCAGGAAACCCGCCGTCCTGATCCGGCGGTTGTCCAGGGAACGGCCGTGGTCGTACGCGGCCCGGCCCGCGTAGTCGACGAGGCTCAGGCGGACGGTGTCCCCCTTCGGCAGGTCGGCGAACCCCCACGGCTGCTTCTGCAGTGCCGTCCCCGTGCGCATCGCGCTGTACGAGCCGAGCGCCGGCGGGGCCACCAGGACGAGCGCCAGGAGGGGGAGGGTCATGAGCCACGCGATGCCGGGTTCCCGGTGAGCATGAGGGTGGGGGTGGGGGTGGGGGTGGGGGTCTGATTCGAGGTCGGAGTCGGGGTCGGGGGCGGAGTCCGTCCGGGGTCGGCGTTCGCGGCGGTCGTACCAGACCGTCGCGATCGCCGTCGCTATCAGGACCACCCCCGCCGCCAGCAGCAACGGCCTCAACCCCGCCTTGACGTACCGCAGATAGAGGTCGGTGAGGCCCGCGTGCAGGATCGCTCCGCCGGTGAGGAAGAGCACCGCTGCCTGTGCCTGGCGGTTCACAGGAGCACCGCCCCGACCAGGGACGACACCAGGACGGCCAGCACGAAGGTGGCGGGCGCGAAGCGCAGGGCGAAACCTCGGCCGAACGTCGCCGTCTGCATCGCGAAGAGTTTCAGGTCGATCATCGGGCCGACGACCAGGAAGGCCAGCCGGGCCGTCAGGGAGAACTGGGTGAGGGACGCGGCCACGAAGGCGTCCGCCTCGGAGCAGATGGACAGGAGTACGGCCAGGACCGCCAGGGCGAGGATCGACACCAGCATGTTGTCGGCGGCGTACCCGAGCCAGTCCGCCGGGACCACGGCCTTGAGCGTCGCCGCGGCCATCGCGCCGACCACCAGGAACCCTCCCGCGTGCATCACGTCGTGCCGTACCGACCCCCAGAACGCCGCCCCCTTGCCCTGGCCCTCCCAGGAGGGGCGCTCGGGCGGGCGCAGCCAGTCCGCGCGGCCCAGCCGGTGCCAGAGCCAGCCCATCGCGCAGGCCACCAGCAGGCTCGCCACGAAACGCGCCAGGACCATCTCCGGCTCGCCCGGGAACGCGACCGCGGTCGCCGTCAGCACGATCGGGTTGATCGCGGGCGCCGACAGCAGGAACGCCAGCGCCGCCGCGGGCGTGACACCTCTGCGCACCAGCGCCCCGGCCACCGGTACGGACGCGCACTCGCAGCCCGGCAGCACCGCTCCGGCCATGCCCGCGACCGGTACCGCGAGGGCCGGCCGCTTCGGCAGCGCGCGGGCGAAGAACGACGGCGGCACGAACACCGCGATGACCGCCGACAGCATCACGCCGAGCACCAGGAAGGGCAGCGCCTGCACGATCACCGCGACGAACACGGTCATCCAGCTCTGCATCACCGGTGCGGACAGCGCCCCGCGGATGGGGTCCTGGAGCACCACGCCCGCGAGCAGCAACATGGTGAGGACGAGGGGTGAGTTGAACTGCCACCCCTTCGACCCACCGGCTTCGGCCGTCACGTCCGCCGTCGCTTCGGCCTTCGCATCCGCCGTCGCGTCCGCCGTCGCGCCGGCCGTCGTGTCGCCCGTCTCGCGGTCCTCAACCCCGGGCGGCGCTGCGTTGGTTGTGGTCACGGGAGAGGTACCTCCGGTAGGGAAGGGCTTCGTCGGTGGATCGCCCTCCACCTTCAGTACGCCCGTTCCGGCACAGCTTCTCATCCCGGTACGCGGCCGGTTCGTGAAGGCGATTCCTGAAGGCGGTTCCTGAAGGCGGTCTCTGAAGCCGGTCCCCTCGCGGCAGGCCATCGTGCAACCGCCCGTACTCGTGAGGCAGTCTGTGCTGTTGTGGGGAGCCTTCCGAATCAGAGCGGAACGAACGAGCGCGGATCGAACGAGCGCGGGCCGGACGATCGCGGTGCGGACAACCGCGCCGCGCACATGGTGGTGTGCGGGGACGACGCCCTCGCGCACAGGCTCGCGGCCGAGTTGCGGGGCGTCTACAAGGAGCGGGTGACCCTGGTCGTGCCCTCCGCCGAGCGGACCGTGCGGCCCCCGGTCGTGGGACGGGCCCGCGCCTCGACGCTGCTCGACCGCGTGTCGGCCGCCATGACCCGGGCGGCGGCGGGCAACGGCGTCACCACCGCAGGCGGAAGCAGCAGCGGTGGTGCCACAGGCACCTCCGAAGGGCCGCGCGCCGAACAGGTGGTGGAGGCCGCCGTCCTGACCGAGGCCGTGCTCGCCGAGGCCGGGGTCGAGCACGCCCACGCGCTGGCCCTCGTCCATGACGACGACGAGACCAACATCCGCGCGGCCCTCATGGCCCGCCGGCTCAACCCGCGCCTCCGCCTGGTCATACGGCTCTACAACCGCCGTCTCGGCCAGCACATCGAGGCCCTGCTCGACCAGGCGTCCGCCCTGGCCATGGCGGGGATCGGGGAGGCCGCGGGCTCGCCCGCGCCCGGTCTCCTCGACGCCTCCACGACCGTACTCTCCGACGCGGACACCGCCGCGCCCGCGCTGGCCGCCACCGCCGTGGCCGGGACCAGCAAGGTCGTACAGACGGACGGGCTGATGCTGCGGGCCGTGGAACGGCAGCCGCCGGGGCCCGGGGAGGTCGCCGACCCCGGGCTGTGCACGCTGGCCCTGCTCTCGGCCACCACCAACGACCCGGCCGGCGCGGACGGTTCGGAGAGCAGCGGCGAGCACGGGCCGCGGCTGCTGCCCGACGAGGCGTCCGTGGCCGCCGCGACCGGCCGCGGCACGATCGTCCTGGAGACCGTGTCGTACTCCGCTCCCCCGCTGCCCGCCCGACGCGGTGTCCTGCCGGGCGGGATGTCCATCGGGCTGCCCCTCGGCAGGCTGTTCTCCCGGCGGCTGCGCTGGTCCTTCGCCGGTCTGGTGGCCTGTGTGGTCGCGCTCGCGGTCGCGTCCATGCTCGTCACGGGCGCCCATCCGCTGCACGCCACCTACCTCACCCTCCTCGACCTCTTCGCGATCAACGACCCCGCGCTCGACGACCCCCTCGGCCGCCAGATCCTCCAACTCCTGTCCGGACTCGTCGGGTTGCTGCTGCTTCCCGTACTCCTCGCCGCCGTCCTGGAGGGCCTCGGTACGTTCCGCAGCGGGACGGCGCTGCGCAAGCCGCCCCGGGGCCTCTCCGGTCACGTCGTCCTCCTCGGAGTCGGCAAGATCGGTACGCGGGTCCTCGCGCGCCTTCGCGAACTCCAGATCCCCGTGGTGTGCGTCGAGGCCGACCCGGAGGCACGCGGGCTCGCGCTGGCACGCCGGCTGCGCGTGCCCGTCGTCCTCGGTGACGTCACCCAGGAAGGCGTCCTGGAAGCCGCCAAGATCCACCGGGCGCACGCCCTGCTCGCCCTGACCAGCGCCGACACCACGAACCTCGAAGCCGCCCTGTACGCACGGTCGGTACGGCCCGATCTGCGCGTCGTCCTGCGCCTGTACGACGACGACTTCGCCACGGCCGTCTACCGCACCCTGCGCGCCACGCACCCCAACGCGCTCACCCGCAGCCGCAGCGTCTCCCATCTGGCCGCGCCCGCCTTCGCCGGAGCGATGATGGGCCGCCAGATCCTGGGGGCGATCCCCGTGGAACGCCGGGTGCTGCTCTTCGCGGCCCTGGACGTCGCGGGGCATCCGCATCTGGAGGGCCGTACCGTCGCCGAGGCGTTCCGTGCGGGGGCGTGGCGGGTCCTGGCCCTGGACACGGCGGTCCTGGACACCGCGGGTCCGGGCGGTCGCCGCCCCCGTCCGCCGGCCGACCCTGCCCCACCCGCGCCGAACGGCCCCGCGTCCCCGGCCCCGGCCCCGGCCTCGTCGGCTCCGGACCGCCCCTCGGGCCTGGTCTGGGACCTGCCCCCGAACTACGTGCTCGGCTCCGGCGACCGCGTGGTCATCGCCGCCACCCGGCGTGGCCTCGCGGAACTGCTGGGACGCGGCACCCGGGAACGTACGGTCGGCGGTGCCCCTTAGCTCCCCTTGGCCGGGCGCCGGAGCTGTGCCCCGCAAGGGGCGCGGGGAACTCCGCGACCAGCCCCCACCGGCCCGCAGGTCACCACCGACCCACAGTCACCACCGGCCCCCAGGTCATCACCGACCCGCAGGTCACCACCGGCCCTCAGATCACCACCGCGCTCCCCGCGGAGCGCCCCGCAGCGCTCCACCAACCGCACTCGCCCGTCGGCAATCACACCTGAACCGCTCCGGACCCCTCCTAACCCCTCCGCCCCGCCCAGAACGGCTCCGAACCCCTCCGTACCGCTCAGAACCGCTCCGAACTGCGGTGATTCGGGGCTCGGCCGCACCACGGCCCACTCCCGGCGGAGAGTTATCCACAGGCTGAGGGGCCCGTCAGCACGATGTCGTCCTGTGCGTGCAATATGGGGCCATGACTGAGAGCAACGGGGCCACCCCGCAAGAGGGAACCATGCCCGAATGGGAGAAGCGCTTCCGGGCGCCGCGGGTGTCCTTGCCGGACTGGGCGGAGGACGCCCCGCACCGGTCCCTGTTCGTGTCCAACGCGACAGGGACGTACGAGTTGTACGCATGGGACCGTGAGTCGGGCGCCCAGCGCCAGGTCACGGACCGGCCCAACGGGACGACGGACGGCGTGCTGTCGCCCGACGGCGAGTGGATCTGGTGGTTCGACGACAAGGACGGCGACGAGTTCGGCATCTGGCGCCGGCAGCCCTTCACCGCCGGGGCGGACGGTGAAGGCGGGTCCAGAGACCAGGACGGGTCCGGCGGCCAGGGCGGGCCGGCCGGTCCCGACGCACCCGCCGCTCCCGGCCTCGACCCCTCCTACCCCGCCGGACTCGCGCTCGGGCGGGACGGGCGGACGGCGATCGTCGGCAGGTCGACCGACGAGGACGGCTCGACGATCTACGTCAGCCGCACCGGCGAGGACCCCGTCGAGGTCTACCGGCACCGCGAGTCGGCGGGCGTAGGAGACCTCTCGCACGACGGCACGCTGATCGCGGTCGAGCACACCGAGCACGGTGACGCGATGCACTCCGCGCTGCGGGTGCTGCGGATGGACGGTTCGGCGGTCTCCGAACTGGACGACACCAAGGACGGCACGGCCGAGCTGGGCCTTGAGGTACTGGGCTTCGCCCCGGTGGCCGGGGACACGCGGCTGCTCGTCGGACACCAGCGGCGCGGGCGCTGGGAGCCGATGGTGTGGGACGTGGTCTCCGGCGAGGAGACGGATCTGGAGCTGACCTCGCAGCTGGACGGCGACCTGAGCGCCGAGTGGTATCCGGACGGCTCCGCCCTGCTCGTCGTCAACAGCTTCGAGGCGCGCAGCGAGCTGTGGCGGTTCGACCTGGCGACCCGCGGGCTGGAGCGGGTGCCGACGCCCAAGGGCTCGGTGTCGGGCGCGACCGCCCGCCCCGACGGCAGCGTGGAGTACCTGTGGTCGTCCTCCGCCGAGGCGCCGGTGGTCCGCTCGACGTCCGGCGAGGTCGTCCTCGATCCGCCCGGTATGAAGGCGCCGCGGTCGGTGCCCGTCGAGGACGTGTGGGTGACGGGTCCCGGCGGCCGTATCCACGCCCTGGTCCAGCGGCCGGCCGGAGCGAGCGGTCCCCTCCCGACCGTCTTCGACATCCACGGCGGCCCGACCTGGCACGACAGCGACTCGTTCGCGGCGGGCCCGGCGGCCTGGGTGGACCACGGGTACATGGTGATCCGGGTCAACTACCGGGGTTCCACGGGATACGGACGGGAGTGGACGGACGCCCTCAAGCACCGGGTCGGCCTGATCGAGCTGGAGGACATCGAGGCCGTACGGGAGTGGGCGGTCTCGTCCGGGTCCGCCGACCCGGACCGGCTGATCCTGACCGGCGGTTCCTGGGGCGGCTACCTCACCCTTCTCGGTCTGGGTACGCAGCCCGAGGCATGGGCGCTCGGTATCGCCGCGGTACCGGTCGCGGACTATGTGACGGCCTACCACGACGAGATGGAGGCCCTGAAGGCGATGGACCGCACGCTGCTCGGCGGCACTCCGGAGGAGGTTCCGGAGCGCTTCGAGGCGTCGTCCCCGCTGACGTACGTCGACGCGGTGAAGGCACCGGTCTACATCTCCGCCGGGGTCAACGACCCGCGCTGCCCGATCCGTCAGGTCGAGAACTACGTGGCCCGCCTGGCCTCGCGGGACGCGGACCACGAGGTGTACCGCTATGACGCGGGGCACGGTTCGCTGGTCGTGGACGAGCGGATCAAGCAGGTCCGGCTGGAGCTGGACTTCGCGGAGCGGCACCTGGGCGGCTGACCGCGCCGGGACCCTCGCGGGGAGGGCCGGGGCCGAGGCACCCCCCTCGGCCGTGCTCTCCGCGGGGCCCCGTACCTTTGGGGTTGTGTACCGGTTCCTGCTGACGCCCCGCTGGTGGGGGATCAACGTCTTCGTGCTGTTGGCCATCCCCTTCTGCGTGTTCATGGGGTCATGGCAGTTGGGGCGTTTCGAGGACCGCGTCCAGGACCATCGCGACGCAGGCGAACAGGCCTCGGCGGCCAGGACGCAGGCTCCCCGGCCGCTCGCCCGGCTGCTGCCCGTGGACAAGGAGACGTCGGGCAAGCAGGCCACGGCGACGGGCCGGTACGGGAAGCAGTTGCTCGTGCCCGGCCGGGAGCTGGACGACAAGCGGGGCTTCTACGTCCTGACGATGCTGCGCACCGACGACGGCAGGGCCCTGCCGGTGGTCCGGGGCTGGCTCGCCGGCGACGCCGACACCGCGAAGGCCCCGGCGGCTCCGGCCGGCGAGGTCACCGTGACCGGCGCGCTCCAGGCGTCGGAGACACCCGGGTCGAACGGCGTGCCCGCGGCCGGTGGGCTCCCCGCCGGACAGACCGGCGCGATCAGCTCGGCGTCCCTGGTGAACCTCGTGCCGTACAAGATGTACGACGCGTGGATCACGCTCGCCGAGGCCGACTCGGGGATGAAGGCCGTGCCCGCCGCGGCGCCTTCGGACACGGGCCTGGATCTGAAGGCCTTCCAGAACCTGGGTTACACCGGGGAGTGGTTCGTCTTCGCGGGCTTCGTGGTCTTCATGTGGTTCCGGCTGATGCGGCGCGAGGCGGAGTTCGCGCAGGACGCGGAGCTGGGCCTCGTGGAGGAGACTCCGGCGGAGACCGGCGCCACGAAGGTGACGTCCTCTTCGCCCACCTCGTCTTCGCCCACCTCGTCCACCACTGCCTGACACGGCCCGGCGCCGCTACCTGACGCCCGGGCCCGTCGTGGTCATGAACCGCCGTGGTCACAACCCGTCGTGGTCATGAACCGTCGTGGTCATGAACCGTCGTGGTCATGAACCGTCGTGGTCATGAACCGTCGTGGTCAGGAGCCGGCCAGCACGCCGGTCCGGTAGACCGTGCCGGCACACGCGTTGGACACGGTCGTCGAGGTCGCCGGTGCGCCGCCCGCGGCGACGTAGGTCACGCTGACGCTTCCGTCGACGGTCCCGTCAGCCCTCATGAGCTGCGTCTCCGTGCCGCTCGTGCCCTCCGAGGCCGTACCGCCGCTGGCCCCGGTGGGGTCCTCGGTGGGGGTCGGGTCGGGCGAGGGTTCCCCGCCGCCGCTGCCGCCGCCACTGGTCGGGCAGGTCGACGAGGGCACCCAGGCGAACTTCACGTTGTACGTCCCGCCCGGCGGCAGTACCAGGGAGGAGGCGTAGGTGGACGGGTCGGGCAGTCCGGCGGCGGCGTCGCCCGCCACGTGCAGAGCCGAGAAGAGCTGGGACTGGTCCGCGGCGCCCAGTCCGGCCGGCGACACCGAGCCGTCGCCGACGACCGTACAGCTGGCGGTGGAGACGTTGGTGACGGTGAAGGTGCCGTAGACCGCGCCGGTGGCGTCGGGTGCGCCGCCTCCGGCGGCGGCGGTGAGCTGCGTCGGTGCGCAGGTCGGCGCGCTCGCGGTGGAGGCCGTGGGCTGGGTGCCGGCGGTACCGCCGTCGCCTCCCTTGCCCTTGCCGGTCTCGTCCTTCTTGTCGCCCTTGCCGGAGCCCTTGGACGAACCCGAGGAATCGCCGGAGCCGCTTCCCGAGGAGGATTCCTTGCCCTCGTTCGCACCGCCCTGGGTCGCCGAGGTGGCGCCCGCCATGGACGGGTCGGCGTTGGAGCCCGTGGAGTTCGAGACGTGCAGGAGGGCCGGGACCGCCGTGCCGATGAAGAGCGCGGCGGCGGCCATGCCGACGAGGGCCTGGCGCTTGCGGGCCCGCCGTGCCGGTACCGCGCGCCGCAGATGGTCCAACGTGCCGTCGGTCGGCTCGATCTCCTCGACGGCCTGGTGCAGCAGCCGCCGCAGGGCCAGTTCGTCGGAGCCGAACACGTCCGGTCCTGCCCCGTCGGCGGCGAGACCGATACCCGGGACATCGGGGATGCCCGGGGTGCCAGCGGCGCCGGAACCATCAGCTCCGGACCCGCCCGAGCCGCTCAAGCCGCCCAAGTCTCCCGCGTCACCCAAGTCCCCGGCGTCCACAGAGGAGTCCTTCGAGGAGTCCTTCGAGAGCAGGGGCGAGATCTTGGTCGGTGCGTCGCCGGAAGCCTTCTCCGGTGTGCCGCCCGCGGCCTCGACCTCGGCCGGGGATGCGCCCGGCGCTTCGTCCGAGTCACCGGGGTCTACAGGTTCGACCGGTTCGACCTGCTCGACCTGCTCGACCTGCTCGTCCGAGGCGTCCGAGGGACCATCCGTCGAGCGGTCCGACGGGCGGCCTTCCATGTCCGTGTGGCCCGACTCTTCCGGGCCCGAGTTCTCCGAGGGGCCGTGATTCACAGTTCCGTTCCCAGCGTGCTGCTCTTGCTCGTCGTCGCCGAGGCGACCGTGCTCGTCGTGGCGTGCTCGCTCGTCGTGCCCGCTCATGCCGGCGCCTCCATGGCGACGCGCAGCGCGGCGATGCCGCGCGACCCGTACGCCTTCACGGAGCCCAGGGAGACACCGAGGGTCTCGGCGACCTGCGCCTCGGTCATGTCCGCGAAGTACCGCAGGACCAGGACCTCGCGCTGGCGTCTCTGGAGCCCCTTCATCGCCTTGATCAGGGCGTCGCGCTCCAGTTGGTCGTACGCGCCCTCCTCCGCGCTCGCCATGTCGGGCATCGGCTTGGAGAGGAGCTTCAGGCCGAGGATGCGCCGACGCAGCGCGGAGCGCGAGAGGTTGACGACGGTCTGGCGCAGATAGGCGAGCGTCTTCTCCGGGTCGCGCACGCGCTTGCGCGCCGAGTGCACCCGGATGAAGGCCTCCTGGACGACGTCCTCGCACGAGGCGGTGTCGTCGAGGAGGAGCGCCGCGAGGCCGAGGAGCGACCTGTAGTGGGCGCGGTAGGTCTCGGTGAGATGGTCGACGGTCGTGCCGGCCGCCAGTGCCTCGTCAGCGCCTTCACGCTGATTCGGGATGCGGGCCGGCCGCGCTGCGGGCATGGGGGCGATCACCGGCATGCCGCCGCCGGACGCGCCGGACGTGCGGGGTCGGCGGGGCGGACGGAGAGCAGTGCCCCGCGTCGCCACAGTGAATTCGAGAACCTCAGCCACGCCAGTTGGACACGCGTACCCCCATCGGGGTTGTACGCGACAGGCATCACGTTTGTGCAGGACCTCATGCCGGACCGTGCGCTAAGTGTCCTCATACGTAAAAGCCCATCCCCTATGCCCCATATGAACGTGGCGTCCGGTCACCCCTGAAGGGCGACCGCAAAGACGCTCCCCGCCCTCCGCGCGGTTGCGGAGAACGGGGAGAAAAATCTTCGAACGCCAGAGGCTTGGCTTCAGTGGTCCGGACCACAGCTTCGAACCCGATCGAACCACAGAAGTCGCACAGATCCTACAAAAGATTCAACTAACGACCGGCGGATTTCCTGTCCCGGGCCGGAGGCGGAGGCTCCTGGCGCAGGTCAGAGCTCCGCCGCCACCAGTTCCGCGATCTGAGCGGTGTTCAGGGCCGCGCCCTTGCGCAGGTTGTCGCCGCAGACGAAGAGCTCCAGCGCCGTCGGGTCGTCGAGGGCCCGGCGTACCCGCCCGACCCAGGTGGGGTCCGTACCGACCACGTCGGCCGGCGTCGGGAACTCCCCCGCCTCGGGATTGTCGAAGAGCACCACCCCGGGCGCCGTGGCGATGATCTCCCGCGCCCTGCCCACCGTCACCTCGCCCTGGAAACGGGCGTGGACGGTCAGGGAGTGCACGGTGACGACCGGCACACGGACGCAGGTGACGGCGACGGGCAGGTTCGGCAGTCCGAGGATCTTGCGGGACTCGTCCCGCACCTTCATCTCCTCCGAGGACCAGCCGTCCTCGCGCACGGTCCCGGCCCACGGCACCACGTTGAGCGCCACCGGCTCGGGGAACGGCCCGGTGTTGTCCCCCACGGCCCGCCGTACGTCACCGGGGGTCGTCCCCAGTTCCGTACCGGCGACGAGTTTCAGCTGCTGCCGCAGGGTGTCGACTCCGCGCTGCCCGGCCCCGCTCACCGCCTGGTACGAGGACACCACCAGCTCGCGCAGCCCGAACTCGGCGTGCAGCGCGCCCAGCGCCACGATCATCGACAGGGTCGTGCAGTTGGGGTTGGCGATGATGCCGCGCGGCCGGACGCGGGCGGCGTGCGGATTGACCTCGGGCACCACGAGCGGCACCTCGGGGTCCATCCGGAACGCGCCCGAGTTGTCGACCACGACGGCGCCCTTGGCGGCGGCCACCGGCGCCCAGCGCCCGGCCACCTCGTCGGGTACGTCGAACATGGCGACGTCGACCCCGTCGAAGGCCTCCTCCGTCAGGGCCACCACCTCGACCTGCTCGCCGCGCACGGCCAGCTTGCGGCCGGCCGAGCGCGGTGAGGCGATCAGACGGATCTCGCCCCAGATGTCCGCGTGCTGGGACAGGATCTGGAGCATGACCGTGCCGACGGCTCCGGTCGCGCCCACGACCGCGAGCGTCGGCCGCCCGGTCATCGTCGTACGCCTCCGTACGGGGGGACGGTCATCGTCCGGTGCCTCCGTAGACGACGGCCTCGTCGCTGTCGGAGTCGAGCCCGAAGGCGCTGTGCACGGCGCGCACGGCTTCGTTGACGTCGTCCTGGCGGGTGACGACCGAGATGCGGATCTCGGAGGTCGAGATCAGCTCGATGTTGACGCCCGCGTCGGACAGCGCCTGGAAGAACGAGGCGGTGACGCCCGGGTTGGTCTTCATGCCCGCGCCGACCAGGGAGATCTTGCCGATCTGGTCGTCGTAGCGCAGCGACTCGAAGCCGATCGCGCCCTTCGCCTTCTCCAGGGCCTCGATGGCCTTGTGGCCCTCGGCCTTGGGGAGGGTGAAGGAGATGTCCGTGAGGCCCGTGGAGGCCGCGGACACGTTCTGCACGATCATGTCGATGTTGATCTCGGCGTCCGCGATCGTCCGGAAGATCACCGCGGCCTCGCCCGGCTTGTCCGGGACGCCGACGACCGTGATCTTGGCTTCGGAGATGTCGTGCGCGACTCCGGAGATGATGGCGTGCTCCACCTGCGCGTCCCCTTGCGGATTCTCGTTGCTGACCCAGGTGCCGCGCAGTCCCGAGAAGGACGAGCGGACGTGGATCGGGATGTTGTATCGGCGTGCGTACTCGACGCAGCGGTGCAGCAGCACCTTGGAGCCCGAGGCGGCGAGCTCCAGCATGTCCTCGGAAGAGATCCAGTCCATCTTCCGGGCCTTCTTCACCACGCGGGGGTCGGCGGTGAACACACCGTCGACGTCCGTGTAGATCTCGCAGACCTCGGCGTCGAGGGCGGCGGCGAGGGCGACGGCCGTGGTGTCGGAACCGCCGCGCCCGAGCGTGGTGATGTCCTTCTTGTCCTGGCTGACGCCCTGGAACCCGGCGACGATCGCGATGTTGCCCTCGTCGAGCGCCGTCCTGATGCGGCCCGGCGTGACATCGATGATGCGCGCTTTGTTGTGGACGGAGTCGGTGATCACGCCTGCCTGGCTGCCGGTGAAGCTCTGGGCCTCGTGGCCCAGGTTCTTGATCGCCATGGCCAGCAGGGCCATCGAGATCCGCTCTCCCGCTGTCAGCAGCATGTCGAACTCACGCCCGGCAGGGATCGGCGATACCTGCTCGGCGAGATCGATCAGCTCGTCCGTCGTGTCACCCATCGCCGACACCACGACAACGACCTGATGGCCGTTCTTCTTGGCGTCGACGATTCGCTTGGCGACACGCTTGATGCCCTCGGCATCGGCTACGGAGGAACCTCCGTACTTCTGCACGACAAGGCCCACGTGCGCTCCTCGCTCAGTCCGTCTCGTACCGCACGACTGCGGTCGGCTCAGTCTAACGAGCGGCCGAATTCCACCCGAGTGATATCGCATCGTGAGATGTCCCGCTCACGTGTTGATCACCCGGTCCGGTCGGGTCCTGTCCCGCGGTCGGCCGGTCGGTCGGCTCCCGCGGTCCGGCCCTCCGGCCGCTCCAGGACCGCATCTGCCCGTCCCGGACGCACCTCACTCGCAAAGTGCCCCTAGTCACACGGCCGGCGCGATATGTCCGGGCGGAAAGGGGCACGGCGCGAGATCGGGGCGGGGGCCGGGGGGGGGGGGCCGGGGCCCCCCCCCCCCCCCCCCCCCCAACCCCCCCGCCAGGTGCGCGCGCCCGGGGGGGATAAAGGACAAAGACA
>NZ_JBHXTO010000028.1:0-81176 GCF_042677425.1 Streptomyces sp. NPDC127119
CGGCAGCCCCGTCTGGGGCGCGGGGAACTGCGCGGCCCGCCCCCACTCGGCCGCAGGCGGAAGCCGGACGGGACCTGCCACGGCGCGCCGCATACGGTCTGCGGGTGCGTGGGGGCTGGCCGCGCCGTTCCCCGCGCCCCTTGGCCGGCCTTGCTGCTCACGGGGATGCGGTCAGGGCGGCGCGGGCTCGGGTTACCAGGCCGTCCGCTCCGCAGGATTCGGCCAGGGTCAGGGCTTTCGTGATCTCTGTGCGGGAGCGGGACGCGATGCCGTATTCGACGCGGGCCGCGGCGTGCTCGTACGCGCAGGGCGACGCTTCGAGGTACGTGACCGCCTGGGCGTACAGCGCGACCGACCGCTGCCCGGTCTCCAGCGCGGCGGCGCAGCGCAGGGCCTCGCCGATGGCCGTGTCGGTGCCGAAGCGCTCGGCCTGGACGCGGGCGTCCGCGGCCACCTCCGCCGCGCGGCGCGGGTCCTCGACGGCGAGGGTCCGGGCGAGGTCGCCCGCCCAGGGAGCCATCACCGTGTTGTGACCGCCGCGGGCCTCGGACATCTTCTCCGCGGTCTCCAGCTCGTTCACGCCCTCCTCGACACGACCGGTGGCGATGAGCAGCCGGCCCCGTATCGAGTGGGTGTCCGGCAGGACGATGGTGGACGGGTGCGGTGGCTCGAAGGAGTACCGTTCGGCGATCTCCTCGGCCTCGCCGACATGCCCGCGGGCGAGCAGCGTGTCGATGAGCATGCAGGCCGCGGACCAGTGCATGGGCAGCCCGCGGCCCACCCGGTCGGCGAGCCGCAGCGCCTCGCGCAGTGACTCGTCCGCCTCCTTGAGGCGTCCCCGCCGGCGGAGCACGTATCCGCCGAAGGCGTGGGAGAGGGCCAGGTGGCCACCGCTCCAGCCGGCGGACTCGTACGACCGCCGGGCCTCCGTGAAGAGGCTCTCGGCACGGTCGAGCCGGTCCGCGTACGTGTAGGAGATGCCCAGCATCATGAGGAGCTCGAAGCTCCACTCGGTGTCGGTCCAGCCGAGGCCGGGCGCGAGGCGGCCGTTGACGAGCGAGCGGTCGCAGAGTTCGGCGACCTCTTCCGCGTTCTCTCCGCGGGTCATGGCGTCGAAGGCCCGCAGGATGAGTACGGCGCGCTCGGAGTTGTCGCGGCCGGTGAGCGGTTTGGCGAGCTGGGCCAGCCGGCGGGAGCGGCCGGGCGCGTCCTCCTCGCCGGCGTGGATGCCTTCCCACATGTAGTGCACGCCCTGCAGCCGCATCCGCGCGGGACCTGGTTCGAGCCGTTCGGCCTCCGCGTCGACGACCGCGACGGCCTCCTCCAGCTGGTCGTTGTGGACGAGCGCCGAGGACAGCCGGCAGACCGCGTCGACCCGCACTTCCGCCTCCAGGCCGTGCACCGTGAGTGCCTGGCGCAGATGGCCGATGGTGGTGGCGGGCGAGGTCAGGAGTGTGGCGCAGCCCAGTTCGTAGAGCACGCGGGCGTGGACCTCCGGGAGGGGCGGTTCCAGGAGTGCGCGCTCCAGGCACCGGCGGGCCGCGTCCGGGGCACCGACGGCGAGGTGTTCACTGGCGGCCTCCCGCATCTGCTCGACGAGTTCGGGGTCGTCGTCCGGGTGGACCTCCAGGAGGTGGCGGGAGGCCGCGGCGGCGCCGAGGCCCGACGCGGTGACGACCGCGGCGGCCACACCGTGCATCGCGGTGCGCAGCGCGTCCGGGATCGAGCGGTAGACGGCGGTGGCGATGAGCGGATGGACGAACTCCAGCTCTCCGTCGTCCAGTTGGCCGGGGCTCCGGTCGGCTTCGGTGAGGATGCGGGCCACGCTCAGGCGTACGGCGCAGCGCTCGGCGTCCTCCCGTTGCATTCCGGCCAGTTCGGCCGCGAGGTCCACGGAGATCTGTGTGCCGAGGATGGCGGCCGCCCAGGCGAACTTCGTGGCGTCGACGCCGAGCCCCTCCAGGCGGTCGACGAGTCCGCGACCGCGGGCCGCGCGGTTCAGCGCGCGCAGTTCGGCGGCCGAGTCCTCGACGGGTTCCAGTTCGCTGTCCTGGACCTTGGCGAGCAGTTCCACGCTTTCGTAGGGGTTCCCGGCGGTGACCGCCCAGACCTCGCGGCAGAACGCGGCGTCGGCGTGCGCGCCGAGCGTGGCGCGGGTGAGTCCGGCCGTGGCCTCCGGGGTGAGTGCGCGCAGACTGGGCATGGGGCGGGACAGCGCGCCGAGGGTGTCGAGGTGGCGGGCGCTCTCGCCGGTGGCGTCGCCGGGGCGGCGGGCCACCACGACGAGGACGGGCAGATCGTCGAGGCGCTCGGCGAAGGCCGCCAGCCAGTGCAGGCTCTCCTGGTCGGCCCAGTGGGCGTCGTCGACGATCAGCACCAGGGGCCATTCGCGCCGGGCGAGCCTGCGCACGGCGGCGACCAGTCCGTCGCACACACCCTGCGGGTCCGCCTGGCGTGCGCCGGGTTCGGCTATGCCCAGTGCGGGTCCGGCGATGTCGTACCAGTCGCCGAAGTACTCGCGCGCCTCGTCCGGCATCAGTGCGACGAGCGCGGGCTGGAGCAACTGCCGGACGACGTTGAAGGGAACGGACGTGATGGTCTCGCCGCCGCGGGCCGACCACACCGTGCAGCGGCTCTCCGCGAGGGTGCGGACCTGGTTGAGCAGTGCTGTCTTGCCGATGCCCGCCTCGCCCGTGAACACCAGGAGGCTGCCGGCGGCGGATCCGGCGCACAGGGCGTCGACGGCCTCCGTGACCGCGGCGATTTCCGCGTCGCGCTCCCAGAGCGGTGCCGAGGCGGCCGCACCCGGCCGTACCTCCGTCATCCCGCTACCTCCCCAGGTCGGCCCAACGACGTACAGACTTCGAGCCTAGTCCTCCGGAAGGCACGATGGAGTCCGCTCGGAACACCTGTTGCCGTCATGGGTGACGTCCGAGGACAGGAGTCGACGAACCTGTCCGCGGACCGGCGCGGGGGAAGGTCATTGACTGTCAGCGACCGCAAACTGAAGCTGACTTTCAGGATCGTCGGCACGCCCCAGTGCGGGAGGAACGGTATGGATGCCCCGGCGCACGGCTCCGGCCCGCGGACCGGCCGGCCGGAGCGTTCCCGAAGAGCGCTGGTCGCAGGGTCGGTCGGCAACTTCATCGAGTGGTACGAGTTCGGTGTCTACGGCTACTTCGCGACGGTCGTCGCGGCCCGGTTCTTCACCCCGGAGGGCGGTTCGGAGGCCGAGGCCCTGGTCAGGACGTACGCGTCGTTCGCGCTCGCATTCTTCTTCCGGCCCGTCGGAGCGGCGCTCTTCGGCCGCCTCGGCGACCGCGTCGGCCGCCGGCCCGTGCTGATCCTGGTCATCGTTCTCATGACGGCCGCCACGACCCTGATCGGCGTGCTGCCCACGTACGCCACGGTGGGCGCCCTCGCCCCCTGGCTGCTCACCCTCCTCCGGGTGGTCCAAGGGCTGTCCGCGGGTGGGGAGTTCGGCGGGGCCGTGTCGGTGATGACGGAGTTCGCACCGCCGGGCAGACGGGGGCTGTACGGGGCGTGGCAGTCGTTCACGGTGGCGCTGGGACTGCTGGGCGGGGCGGGGGCCGCGGCGCTCCTCGCGACCCTGCTCACCGGGGCACAGCTGAACTCCTGGGGCTGGCGGCTGCCGTTCCTGCTGACACTGCCGATGGGGCTGGGGGCGCTGTGGCTGCGCCTGCGCCTCGACGAGACACCGTCCTTTCGGGCCGTCCAGGCACACCAAGCCCTGATGGCACCCCCGGCGCGTGAGGTGGCGAGGGCGATCGTGCTGGGCGCCGGGCGTGTCATGGGCTGGGCCGCCGCCGGTTACACCTTCCTGGTCGTGCTCCCCTCCTATCTGCAGAGCTCACTGAACGCCACCTTCCAGCAGGCGCTGGTGGCCACGGTCCTGGCCAACCTCGGCTTCGCGGCGACGATCCTTCCGGCGGGGCTGCTGAGCGACCGGATCGGCCGGCGGCCGGTGATGCTCACGGGCGCGCTGCTGGTCACCGTGCTGGCGGTCCCGCTGCTCAACCTCCTTCAGGACGGCGGCACTTCGAGCGCGCTCAAGGGCGCCGCCGTGTTCGTCGCGGGGGCGATCGTGGGTCTGATGGCGGGCCCCGGCCCGGCGATGCTCTCGGAGATGTTCCCGACGAGCGTGCGGTACACGGGCCTGGGACTCGCCTACGCCCTGTCCAATGCCGTCTTCTCCGGGTGTGCGGGGCTCATCATCACGGAGACGATCGAGTGGACGGGCAGCGTGGACATCCCGGCGTACTACGCGGCGGCCACCTGTGCGGTGAGCGCACTGGCTCTCCTGACACTCCGTGAGACGCGGGCAGGTGCCGGGGCCGAGCGCGTACGGGAACAGACGAAGCGGGCGGAGAAGGGGAGTTGAGCAGGTGCGGGTGATCGGTCTGATGTCCGGCACGTCGTACGACGCCATCGACGCGGCGGCGGCCGACCTGCGCCTCGACGGGCCGGACCTGGTGCTGACGCCGCTGGGGACGGTGACCGGGGCGTACGAGCCCGGTCTGCGCGAGGCCCTCGCGGCGGCCCTGCCTCCGGCGGCCACCTCCCTCGCCGAGGTGTGCCGGCTGGACACCCTCATCGGGCAGGCCTTCGCCGCCGCCGCGGTCCGCGCCCAGCAGGAACTGTGCGAAGGGCGGGCCGAGTTGATCGCCTCGCACGGCCAGACCGTCTTCCACTGGACCGACGGGGGGCAGGTGCGGGGCACCCTTCAGATCGGGCAGCCCGCCTGGATCGCGGAGGCGACCGGGCTGCCCGTGGTGGCGGATTTCCGGCCGCGCGACATCGCCGCGGGCGGTCAGGGCGCGCCCCTGGTGAGCCTGGTCGACCTCATGTGGCTGCGCGGCAGGCCGGGTACGCCGGTCGCGCTGAACCTCGGCGGCATCGCCAACCTCACCGCGCCCGACGGCACCGCGTTCGACACGGGCCCCGCGGGCGCGCTGATCGACGCGGCGGTACGCCGTTCCACCGGCCGCGCCTTCGACGCCGACGGGGCGCTGGCGGCCCGCGGCACCGTGCACGAGCCGCTGCTGCGGCGTCTGCTCGACGAGCCGTACTACGCGCGGCCCGCGCCGAAGACGACCGGCAAGGAGCTGTTCCACGAGGGCTATCTGCTCGCGGCGCTCGCGGACCTCGCCTCGGCCGAGGAGGGCGTGGGACCGACCGACGAGGACGTGATCGCGACCCTCACCCGGCTCACCGCCCGGACGGTGGCGGACGCCGTCCACGGCCTGGACACCAACGGGTCCGCCCACTCCCCCGGGTCGCCGCGCGCCGGGTCACCCCACGCCACCGAGGTGATCGTGTCGGGTGGCGGGACCCGCAATCCCGTCCTCATGGCGATGCTGGGCGAGGAACTGGCGGGAGTGCCGCTCCGCCTCTCCGACGGTCTCGGTCTGCCCGCGGCGGCCAAGGAGGCGTACGCCTTCGCCGTGCTGGGGTTCCTGACGGCGCACGGGCTGCCGGGCACCGATCCGCGGAGCACCGGCGCCCGGCACGCCGGCGTACTCGGCTCGCTCACCCCCGGGCGGAACGGCTTTCCGCGGCTCCGCGGGGACGCGGAACAGCCGGTGCGCCTGGTGCTGGAGTGACCTGAAACGGGGTCCTCTCATACGGCTTTCACCCGCACCTCATACGGTGGGGCCATGACGCAGGCGACTCCCCCCGGCTGGTATCCCGACCCCGGGCAGACAAGTGACGGTCCCGCCACCCAACGCTGGTGGGACGGCAGTACATGGACGGACCAGACCCGCCCCGCGGAGTCGGCCGCCGCATGGGGTCCTCCGGCGTACCCGCCGGGCGCCCCGTACGGGGGCGCGAAGCCGGGCGGGCCCCGGCGCGGAGTGCGTACGGCGATAGCCGTGGCCGCCGCCATAGCGGTGCTCGCGGGCATCGGCGGCGGTGTGTACGCACTCACCGCGGACGACGGTACGGACAACCCCGAGCAGAGCAGCGCCCGGCCCACGCCGACGCTGCCGGGCGGGCCGCAGGGCCAGGACGGCGGCGAGAGCGGGGTCCCGCAGCCGCAGCAGTCCGAGGACGGCTTCGCCGCCGACCCGGTCAACGGCATCAGCCTCCCCGTGCCCGACGACTGGAGCGGTTCGACCATCCAGGTGGGCGCCCAGGTGACGTCCAAGGACTCCTACAAGTGCCCGGGCGACACCTCGGCCACCTGCACGCGCGGCGGCGCCTACTCCGCCCCCGCGCTCGCCCTGGAGCTCAAGGCCACCACCGTGGAGGCCGCGGCCAAGGAGGACATCTCCAAGAACGCCGAGGAGTCCTACGGCGGCAAGAGCTACGGCAGGATCACCTCGCACGAGGAGCTCTCCTCGAAGGCCGTCACCGTGGCGGGGCAGAAGGGCTACGCGGTCCGCTGGAAGGTCGTCACCAGCAAGGGCGCCGACGGCTACGTCGAGTCGCTGGTCTTCCCGGCGCCCGCCAACGCCAAGCAGCTCGTCGTCGTGCGCTTCGGCATCGACGTCGGCTCCGACGCGCCCAAGCAGTCCGTGATCGACGACATCACCAAGGGCATCAAGGAGTCCGCGGGCGGCGGCAACGGCCAGGACGTCTAGGACGCGACCCCGGTCACGCCTGCCGGCACACCAGTCGGCCGGGTGGAGCGCCTCTCCGCTCAAGAGGAACCCCACCCGGCCGGGGGGTGCGCGCCGCCCCCGTCCCCACGGTGCGGCGCGATCAGGTCACCGTCCAGTCATCCCTTGGACGGCGGCCTGAGTTCTAAGGGGGGTCGGCGAGCCCCAGCGCGGGCAGCAGGGCCACCTCCACATAGCGCAGCAGATACTCCGCGTCCGCGGGCCGTCCTTCGAGGATGGGCCTGACCCGGAGCACACCGAGCAGTTGCGCGGGCACGAACTCCAGCACCGGATGGTCGGCGGTGACCTCTCCCCGCTCGACCGCGCGCCCGATCATGGCGCGCAGCGCGTCCAGTTCGGGTTCGACGAGGGCGTCGCGCAGCGCGCGCTTCAGTTCCTGGTCCTGCATCACGGACTGGCCGAGGGCCTGCATGAGCCGGGTGTCCTCGTCGGACCGCTCGCCCGCCGTACGGGCGACGGCGCGCAGGTCACCGGCGAGCGAGCCGGTGTCGATCCCGATGAACTTGGGGCAGTGGTTGGCGCGCAGCGCGGCGGCCACGAACTGCGGCTTGGTCTTCCACTGGCGGTAGAGCGTGGACTTGCTGCACCGGGTGCTGGCGGCCACGCCTTCCATGGTCAGCGCGTCGTAGCCGCACTCGCGGACCTGGTCGAGCACGGCGTCGAAGAACTCCTGCTCACGC
Organism: Streptomyces sp. NPDC127119; assembly: GCF_042677425.1. NCBI lineage: Bacteria > Bacillati > Actinomycetota > Actinomycetes > Kitasatosporales > Streptomycetaceae > Streptomyces > Streptomyces sp. NPDC127119. The sequence goes on from NZ_JBHXTO010000028.1 coordinate 7,325, forward strand.
TCCGGCGTGATCTTGGAGCGGCGCGAGGCGGCGACCGTCTCCGGTCCCTCCGCTGCCTGCGACGTCATGGCTCTTCTCCTCACTCGTCCCCGGGCCCGTCCCGGCAGCCTATCGATACGCCAGTGTACCGGAACGACTTCGTATCGGTACACTGGCGTATCGATGAGCCTTGGACAGGACCCACCCCTGTGTCGAGTGGATCCCCTCCTGGGCTCACCACGCATCAGCATCGTTGAGACCGTCAAGCAAAGGGGCCGGGGGATGGAACTCCCAACCGAGCCTGCACAGAAGGGATCCGCCGCGATATCGCGGCCACCCCTTGTCCGTGAGGTCCTGCTCGTCGCGGGGCTCTTCCTCGTCTACAAACTCGGCCGTCAGCTGGCCACCGGCCACACCGCCGAGGCCTTCGGCAACGCCCACCGCGTGTGGGACCTCGAACGGTTCCTCCACCTGCCCGGTGAGGGCTCCGTGCAGTCCGCCGTGCTGCACGGCGACACCCTCGTCCACCTCGTCAACACCTATTACGCGACAGTGCACTTCCCCGCCACGGCGGCCTTCCTGGTGTGGCTGTATCTGCGCCGTCCGGGGCACTACACGTGGGCCCGCCGGGTGCTCGCCGCGGTCACCGCCGCAGCGCTGGTGGTGCATCTCACATTCCCGCTCGCACCGCCGCGGATGCTCGCCGCGACGGGCCTCGTGGACACCGGCCAGGTGTACGGGCCCACGGTGTACGGCGCCTCCCCCGAGACCGACTCCCTCTCGAACCAGTTCGCGGCGATGCCGTCGCTGCACTTCGGCTGGGCCCTGATGGTCGCGATCGGCCTGATCGCCGCGACCCGCTCCCGGTGGCGGTGGCTGTGGCTGCTGCACCCGCTGCTGACCCTGCTGGTGATCGTCGGGACGGCGAACCACTACTGGCTGGACGCGATCGTGGCCGCCGCCCTCCTCGGGATCGTCCTCGCCGTCGTGCGCCCGCCCCGCAGGGCACCGGCCGCCGCCGGGTCCGGCCCGGCGGCCGAGGGCGCCGAGGACACAGGGGACGCCGGCAGGCCCGTACCGCATGCGGCCGGTGGGCGGGACGCCCCCGGCGGCGTACCGGAAGAGCCCGCGCTCGTGGGGGCGCGGCGATGAGCGCGACCCTTCTCGCCGTCGTCCTGTCGCTGTTCTCCGCCGTCGCCTACGCGGGCGCCGCGGTGGCACAGGAGAGGCTGGCCGCCCGGAGCACGGACTCCGGCGTACTGCGTCTGCTGGGCCGCGGTGCCTGGTGGTGGTCGGTCGGTCTCAACGCCGGGGCCGCGCTGCTGCACGTGGCCGCCCTGAAGTACGGGACGCTCACCCTCGTCCAGCCGCTCGGCGCGCTCACGCTCGTCGCCGCGGTGCCGCTGGGCGCACGGCTGGCGGGCCGGCGGGTCACCCCGGTCGAGTGGCGCGGTACGGCGCTGACGCTGATCGGGCTCTCCGCGGTGCTCGTGACGGCGTCCGGGCCCGCGCCCGACGACGTGCTGAGCCTCCCGCAGGCGCTGGCCGTGACAGGTGCCACCGCTACCGTCATCGGTGTCCTGGCCCGGCCGGGCGCCCGCCCCGGGCTCCGGCACGCGTCGGCGTCCGGCTTCGCCTCGGGCGTCGCCTCGGCGCTCACCCAGACCGTCACGGTCGCCGCGACGGACCGCACGGGTCCGCTGTTCAGCGGGCAGGTGATCGTGGTGGCCCTGCTGGTCGCGGCCTTCGCCGCGGGCGGCCTGCTGCTGTCGCAGACCGCCTACAAGGGCGGGCTCGGCGCGCCGCTGGCCGTGGTGACGCTGGCCAATCCGATCGCCGCCGTGGTCATCGGCCTGACGCTGCTCGGCGAGCAGTTGCAGGGCGGGGTGGCGGGGCTGCTCCTCGCGGGGGCCGGTGCCGCGGTCGCGGCCTGGGGTGTGGTGACGCTGTCGCGTTCCACGCGGGACCCGGTGCCGCTGGCGGTGTCAGTGCCTCCGACGGTGGCCTTGGAGGCACAGGAAGAGGAACAGCATCCGGTGGCGGCGGTGCTCGCGCTGGAGCCCGACTCGGCCGCGTACGAACCGTCGATGCTGCCGCGGCAGCCGAAGCCGGGGCATCTCACCTCGCTGTGACGCCCCGCGCGCGGGCGGCGGACACAGGAAGGGCGACCGCGGATGTCCGTGGTCGCCCTTCGTCCGTTAACCGGTCCTGACCGGCGGTCACCCGAACCCGCGCGAGTCCTGCTTGAGCGCCGTGTCGACGGTCAGCGCCGTCGCGATCACGAGGCTCAGCAGCGGCTCGGGCAGCTGGAAGTGGATCTGCAGGACGTAGTTGTCCGCAGTGGTGAACATCGTCTTCGCGAGGCCTTCCCAGGTCTTGGTGATCCGGGCGACCTCGGTGTCGGAGTGGTCGACGATCGCGAAGTTCCACGCACGCCAGTTCTCGGCCTTGATCGCGCCGATCTGCTGTCCGTCGACCTTGATCGCGAAGTTGATCTTCCCGAACATGTTCTGCTGGGCGATCTCGCCGACCGGCGTACCGTCCGCACGCGCCACGAGCACCCGGGACTTCAGGAACTTGCGCGGCCGGGTCAGCAGCAACTGCGGCTGACCGTACGCGTCACGGATCTCCAGCTTGTGCGTCATGAACTGGTCGAGGCTGGAGACGAAGCGCAGCACCTTCTTCAGCGCGCTCTGGCCGACCTGTACGACCGAGCCGAGCTGGTTGCCCTGCTGGTCCATGACCTTGTACTCGTTGGTCAGCTCGATCAGCTTGGCCTTCTGGTTCACCACCAGGACCGGCTCGGTGAACAGGGTGCCGGCGCCGGCCGCGTTCGGCGCGACACCGGCCTGCTGATGCACCTGCTTCTGGACGCGCGGGTCGGCGCCCGCCGGCGGCTGCTGCGCCTGCCCCTGGTTCTGGTTGGTGTGCTCGGTCCACTGGGTTCCGTCCCAGTACCGCAGGGTCTGGGGCGCACCCTGCGGATCCGGATACCAGCCTGCAACTGTGTTCGAATGCGTGGTCACCGGGGCACACTATCCCGACCCCGCAGGTACATGACCAGTCCGGTCCCGCGTGACCAATACGGCCCTGCGGGACCAGACGGGACCAGAACGGCCGATGTGCCCTCTAGGCCGACGCGATCGCCGGGTCGCTGACGCCCACCCGGCCGTTCTCGACGTGCCCGGCGAACCGGCGCAGGAACGAGGCGTCCGCGTCGGAGACGACGGTGAGGTCGTACCAGCGCCTGCTCTCCCGCAGGTCCACCGTGTGCTGCACGGTGGCGCCGGGCCGTACCTTGAACGACCTGGGCCTGCCGCCGTAGCCGTCGGTGAGCTTCAGGGTCACCGTGCGGGCGCCCTTGTTGGTGAGGGTCAGCTCGATGTCGTCGCCGTCGTGGCGGGCGGTGACCTCGGGTCCGGCGGTCGCGCCGGGCCCCTTGAAGACGCGTACGAAGCCGTTGGGCCCGTGCACGGTCAGGTCGTACGAACCGTTCGAGTACGCGGAGTTCCAGGTGTCCGAGACGCTCTTGCCCGCCTCGGTGGTGTACGTCCAGGGGCCGTCGGTGCGGTTCCCGGAGGTCACGTGGAAGGAGGCGCCGGCCTTCTTGCCCGAGGCGAAGGCCAGCGTGAACTTCCCGGCCTTCGCGTCCGCCGAGCCGTCGATCCAGGGCGCGTACCGCAGGGGGCGGGCGAGCCGCAGACCGCGCTCCTGCCGGGGCAGCTTCGGGTCGGCGGGCGGGGTGGGCCTGTAGTCCGGGTGCCGGTCCTTGTCCTGCGGCTCGTACGCGTCGGTGTCCGGGAGGCGGGCCGGCTTGCTGTCCTTGCGGGAGAAGTCGAACGCGGCGGTCAGGTCGCCGCAGACGGCCCGGCGCCAGGGCGAGATGTTGGGCTCCTCGACCCCGAAGCGGCGCTCCAGGAAGCGGACGATCGAGGTGTGGTCGAGGGTCTCGGAGCAGACGTAACCGCCCTTGCTCCAGGGCGAGACGACGAGCATGGGCACGCGCGGGCCGAGGCCGTAGGGTCCCGCGACGTACTTCGAGCTGCCCGCGAAGAGGTCCGGGCCGACGTCGACGGTGGACTTGCCCTGGTCGGCGGAGCGCGGCGGCAGCGGCGGCACAAGGTGGTCGAAGAAGCCGTCGTTCTCGTCGTACGTGATGAACAGGGCCGTCTTCGCCCAGACCTTCGGGTCGGCGGTGAGTGCCTCCAGGACCTGGGAGATGTACCAGGCGCCGTAGTTGGAGGGCCAGTTGGAGTGCTCGGAGAACGCCTCGGGGGCGGCGATCCAGGAGACCTGCGGCAGCGTGCCGCCCACGACGTCGGCGCGCAGCCGGTCGAAGTAGCCCTCGCCCTTGCGGGCGTCGGTGCCGGTGCGGGCCTTGTCGTAGAGCGGGTCGCCGGCCTTGGCGTTGCGGTACTTGTTGAAGTAGAGGAGCGAGTTGTCGCCGTAGTTGCCGCGGTAGGCGTCCGAGATCCAGCCCCAGGAGCCGGCCGCGTCGAGGCCGTTGCCGATGTCCTGGTAGACCTTCCAGGAGATCCCGGCCTCCTCCAGGCGCTCGGGGTAGGTCGTCCAGTCGTAGCCCAGCTCGTCGTTGCCGAGGACCGGGCCGCCGCCCTTGCCGTCGTTGCCGGTGAAGCCCGTCCACATGTAGTAGCGGTTCGGGTCGGTGGAGCCGATGAACGAGCAGTGGTACGCGTCGCAGACCGTGAAGGTGTCGGCGAGCGCGTAGTGGAACGGGATGTCCTCGCGGGTCAGGTACGCCATGGTCGTGGCGCCCTTCGCGGGGACCCACTTGTCGTACTTGCCCCCGTTGTAGGCGGCGTGCCCGTCGGGCCAGCTGTGCGGCAGGCCCTCAAGGAACTGCATACCGAGGTCGTCGGCCTCCGGGTGGAAGGGCAGGAGGTCCTTCGTGCCGTCGGACTGGTGCCAGACGGACTTGCCGTTGTCGAGGGCGACCGGGTGCGGGTCGCCGAAACCGCGGACACCCCTGAGCGCACCGAAGTAGTGATCGAAGGAACGGTTCTCCTGCATGAGGACGACCACGTGCTCGACATCCTCGATGGTGCCGCGGTGGTAGCCCGCGGGGATCGAGGCGGCCTTGGCGATGCTCTCCGACAGCGCGGTGAACGCCGCGGTACCGCCCGCGAGCTGCAGGAAACGGCGCCGATTCACTTCGGTCATGACTGGGTGACCTCTCGTCCTGACGTGTACGGGGGCGACTGACGGACGGACCTGCGCATGCCGGAACCTGCGCTATCGGAGTGTTCCAAGAGCAACAAACGTCAGGGAAGGGGCGCGTGGCGTCTGTGTGAAAGACGGCGGTACGTGAGGTGCCGGCCGAAGCGCGCGGGCTTCGGCCGGCACCGGCGGTACGGGACCGTCAGCTCACGGTGATGCGGTCGATGTCGGGTGCCCAGCCCGAACCGTTGGCGATGGTGATGCGGTTGCCCGTCCCGGCGTTCAGGTCCAGGGTCACCGTGGTCGTCCCGGTGGTGGCCCAGTCCGCCGTGGGCGGGAAGGAGACGGTCTTCGGCGTACCCCCGCCGGCCTGCACGGTGGCCGAGCGGGACTCCGCGCTCGCGTAGTGGACGGTGACCGTCCTGGTGCCGCCGCTGCCTCCGTCGACGTCGTTGAAGGTGAGGGCGGCGCCGTTGCCGACGTACCCGACCTTCGAGCCGCCGGAGCAGCCGGTGCAGTCGGCCGTCCGGGCCGTGCCCGTGAGGGTGTTTCCGGATGCCTCCGCCTCGTAGCCGCGCGGGGTGCCGCTTGCGGAGCCCACCGTCATGGCGCCCAGGCCGAGCCAGCCGTCGGCGTTCTGGCCGGTGTTGGCGAAGCGCAGCTTCTTGGCGCTCGCGCTCACGTCCTCCAGGGGGTTCCTGGCCTTCATCACCAGCTGGTAGGAGCCGGCCGTGACACCGGAGAGGTCGACGGACGTGTCGAAGTACCGGGGGTGGCCGTAGTCGAGGTGGGTGGGGTCGGCGCCCACACCCCAGTCGGGGAAGGCGCGGATCTTCATGGGCATGACCTTGCGCAGGTCCCAGGGTGTGGCCCAGTTCCTCACGACGTTGCCGGACGCGTCCTTGAGGCCGAGGCTGACCGTCCAGGGGTAGTAGAACGGCGCCACCCCGTTGTTGGTGAGCCGCACACCCACCTTGGTGGTGCCCTGCGCGGTGTCCTGGAAGTAGGCGTGGTCGGCGGTGAGGTCGTAGCCCATCTGCCGGACGGCGGCACCCACCTTGGCGTTGCCGGGGTCGTAGCCGGCGCTTCCCTCGTTGATCTTCCAGGTGGTGTGGTCCAGCTCCAGGCACGCCTTCATGTCGTCGACGGCGCCGGAACCGCCGGGCCAGTCGTCGAAGGCGGTGGACTGGATCTCGGGGCGTACCTCGCCGCCCATGGAGGCCGTGGTCCACCGGTTCTCCACGCCCTGGTCGAGGGCCTTCTGCAGCTGGGAGTAGGACGCGCCGCCCATCGAGACGGGCAGGGTGACTCCGGCCGGCGGCGAGCCCTCGCGGAAGCAGAAGGAGTCGTCGTGATAGCCCACGGTGGGCAGGCTGTTGGCCGCGGCGCCCCCGGACTCCGGGTACCGGACCTCCAGTTTGGTGCGGGTGAAGGCGGCGGCGTACGCGCGGATGAGCTCGGCGCCGTGCGCGTCCGTGGGCATGAGGTTCGGGTACGAGTCGCCCGAGGTGTCGGTGTCGTACGGCCAGGTGTGCCACTCGCCCCAGAGGCCGACGAGACCCAGGTGGATGAACCCGATCCGCGGGTCGTTGTCGTAGCGGGCGCCGAACGCGGCGATGAAGTCCTTGAGCGCGTCCAGCAGATAGGCGCTGTCGTAGTCGGGGCTGGTGGTGTTCCAGTACGCGTTGACACGGTTGGCGACGTGCCCGGCGAAGCACGGCGGGACGGCGTTCGCGGGATGGGTGCCCGAACCGCCCGGGTACTCGATGTAGAAGCGGACGGCGGCCTGGTTGCCGTAGGAGGCGGTTTCGCCGAGCGCGTCGTCCAGGACGTCCCAGTCGTAGTGCCCGCAGTCCGAGGAGTCGTTCATGACCTCGGAGAGTCCGAAGTAGCTCCAGGTCAGTGAGTGCGGATAGCCGGTGTTCTGGTTGCCGCCCGGCTGGTAGAAGCGGGCGAAGCCCTTGAGCGGGTTGTCCAGCGGCGCGTCGGCGCGGGTGAGGGCGTGGGCCGTGAGCGAGGGGTCGGGCGCCGGGCCCGGGGACGGGCGGACCGGGGCCCCTTGCGCGGAGGCCGCGGTGGCCGTCGAGGGGGTCGCGGGGACAGTCGCCGACGGGTCGTCGGGCGCCGCGTAGGAGCCGCTCGGGAGGGCCGCCAGGGCGAGGGCCAGAGCGGTGGAACAGAGCGCGGCCACGACATTTCTGCCGCGTCGCTGCGCGAAGGTGCGCACGGGATCGACCTCCGGTATCGGGTGGTGACCGGGTGGGGACATGCCGCCGGATTCTTTATGAGTCAGCATTGACAAACTTTCGCTGTTGCTCATCAATATGTGACCACGGTGCCGAACTGACAAGAGGTGCGGCGCAGATCTCTTCGAAGGGGAACCATGGGCGCCGACACCGCAGTTGCGCCGCCGCAGAAGAGCGCCGGTGCCGATCCGGACGGTTCGGGCACGGCCCGTACGAAGGGCGGAGCACGCAAAAAGCGCGACGACCGCAAGGCCGCCTGGCTGTTCCTGGCGCCCGCACTGACCGGGTTCGCGCTGTTCTACGCGTATCCGACCCTGCGCGGCATCTACTACTCGCTCACCGACTACAACCTGCTCACCGATCCGGCCTTCGCCGGAGTGGACAACTACCGCCAACTCATCGGCGACGAGCAGTTCTTCAACGCCCTCAAGGTCACCGGCTACTACGTCGTCCTCAACATCGGCGCCCAGACCGTGCTGGGGCTGCTCCTCGCGACACTCATGCACCGGCTGACCCGGTCGGTGGCCCTGCGGGCGATCCTGCTGGTGCCCTGGCTGGTGCCCAACGTCACCGTCGGCCTGCTGTGGATGTGGATGCTCGACGCCAACCTCGGCTTCGTCAACCACATCCTCGAAGCCCTCGGCGTCGGCGCCACCGGCTTCTTCACCTCGCCCACCTGGGCGATGCCGACCGTGGCCGGGGTCAACACCTGGGCGTACAGCGGGTACACGGCCCTGCTGCTCTACGCGGGGATGCTCCAGGTCCCCCATCACCTGTACGAGAGCGCCTCGTTGGACGGCGCCGGCGAGTGGCGCATGTTCACCAGGATCACGCTGCCGCTGCTGCGGCCCGTCCTCGCCCTCGTGCTGGTGGTGTCGCTGATCGGCTCGTTCCAGATCTTCGACACGGTCGCGGTCACCACCAAGGGCGGCCCGGTCAGCGCGACCCGGGTCATCTACTTCTACATCTACGAGCAGGCGTTCACGAACTTCCGGATGGGTTACGCCTCCGCCGTGGCCGTGGTGCTCGCGGTGATCCTCGGCGTGCTGACCGCGGTGCAGATGCGGCTGCTGCGTGCCTCCCGCTCCGACCTGGCCTGAGGAGGCACACCATGACCCCGACCCTGATTCCGGCCCCGGGCAAGGCTGCGGGCACGGCTCCGCGCAAGGGCGCGCGGCGCAGGATCTCGCCCGGCCGGATCGCCGCCTGGACACTGCTCTGCGTCGCGCTGTTCGTGACCGTCTTCCCGTTCTACTGGATGATCCGCACCGCCCTGACCCCGGCGGCCGACATCTACTCCGACTCCACCGGTCTCGTCCCCGACCACCCCACGATGATCAATTTCCTGCGGGTGCTCGGGCTGACCAGCCAGGCCGAGGCGCAGGCGGCGGGCGGCTCGGGCGCCCACCTGGACTTCCTGCGCTATCTGCTCAACTCCGTCGTCTACAGCGGGCTGATCGCCGTACTGCAGACGCTGTTCTGCGCGATGGCCGGCTATGCCTTCGCCCGGCTGCGCTTCCCCGGCCGGGACGCGGTCTTCGGGGTGCTGATCGCCGCGCTGATGGTGCCGCCGATCTTCACCGTGCTGCCCAACTTCGTCCTGGTGAAAAACCTCGGCTGGCTGAACACCTTCGCCGGGATGGTCGCCCCGAGCGTGCTCATGACGCCGTTCGCGGTGTTCTTCCTGCGGCAGTTCTTCCTGTCCATCCCCCGCGACGTGGAGGAGGCGGCCACCTTGGACGGCGTCGGCTCCTGGGGGGGTCTTCTGGCGGATCGTGATGCCGATGAGCCGCGGCCCCCTCATCACCATCGGGCTCACCACCACGGTCTGGTCCTGGAAGGACTACCTGTGGCCGCTGCTGACGGGCCGCGAGGAGGAGACCCGCGTCCTGACCGTGGCGCTCGGCATCTTCCAGCAGCAGTCGCCCAACGCCCAGCCCGACTGGACCGGTCTGATGGCCGGCTCGGCGCTCTCCGTCCTGCCCGTCCTCGTACTGCTGATCGTCCTCGGCCGGCGCCTGGTGGAGTCGCTCAACTTCACCGGCATCAAGTGACGCCCACGCACCGGTCGCACATGACACCCACTCGCCCCGTCCCCGTCCCGTCGACGTCCCTTCCCGTACCCGTCAAAGAGGTCCCGCGATGAGTTCCAAGCACCTGCGCCTCGGCGCCGCCCTGCTCTGCCTGTGCGCCACCACCACCCTCGTCTCCTGCGGCGGTTCCGGCGACGACGCCGCCGGAGGAAGGACGACCCTCGACTACTGGCTGTGGGACGACAAGCAGCTGCCCGCCTACCAGGAGTGCGCGACCGCCTTCGAGAAGGCCAACCCCGACATCACCGTCAAGATCACGCAGACCGCGTGGGCCCAGTACTGGCAGAACCTCACCACCCAGCTCACCTCCGGCGGAGCCCCGGACGTGTGGACGGACCAGGCGTCCTACTATCCGCAGTTCGCCACCAGCAACCAGCTCCTGGACCTGCAACCGCTGGTGGACCGCGACAAGGTGGACCTGTCCGCGTACCAGTCGGGGCTCGCCGACACCTGGGTCAAGGACGGCAAGCGCTACGGACTGCCCAAGGACTGGGACACCATGGCGCTCGCCTACAACACCGGTCAGCTCAAGAAGCAGGGCGTGGACGCCGCCGAACTGGGCGAGCTGACCTGGAACCCCACCGACGGCGGCACGTTCGAGGAGACCATCGCCAAGGCCACCGTCGACACCGAGGGGCGCGACGGACTGGACCCCGGCTTCGACAAGAACCATGTGAAGACCTACGGGTTCCTGCCCGAGTGGGCCGACGGCTCCCAGGGCCAGAACGGCTGGGGAGACCTGGCCGTGTCCAACGGCTTCACCTATCTCGACAAGAACCCGTGGGGCACCCACTACAACTACGACGACCCCGAGCTGGCCGAGACCATCGCCTGGTTCAAGCACCTCATCGACAAGGGGTACTCGCCCCGCTTCGACAAGCAGTCGTCCGTCGCCAACTCCGAACTGCTCATCGCGGGCAAGGGCGCCATCATGGTCTCCGGCTCCTGGACCATCTCCACCTTCACCGACCCCAAGGCCGGGCAGAAGTTCGCCTTCGCACCACTGCCGACGGGACCGGAAGGCCGCAAGAGCGCCATCAACGGGCTCTCCGACGCCATCTACGCCGGTACCGAGCACCCGGACGAGGCGTGGAAGTGGGTCAAGTTCCTCGCCTCGCCCGACTGCCAGAACCTCGTCGCCGAGAAGGCCGTCGTCTTCCCGGCACTCAAGTCCGCCACCGCGAAGGCCCTCGCCGCGCACCGGGCCAAGGGCCACGACGTCAGCGCCTTCACCGATGTGGCGGCCACCGAGGACGGCACCTTCCAGCTGCCGGTCACCGAGCACGGCACCGAGATCAACCCCCTGGTCCAGGACGCCGTCCAGTCGGCGATCCTCGGCAGGGAGAAGCCCGCCGCCGCGCTGAAGTCGGTCAACGACAAGGTCAACGACCTTTTCAAGTAGCCGCCCCGCAGGCTGCTCACCCCTCGCTCACCCCTCGCTCATCCCCCGCTCACCCCTCTCCCCCTCGCCCGCCCCTCCGCAATCCGGACGCAAGGAGATCCATGGCCCAGCTCGCAGACCTCGGCGGACGTACCCTCGCCCTCGAACTCGAAGGCGACACCCCGCCCCAGGTCGTCGACGGCGGACTGCTGCTCCCCCCTGGCCGTGTGGCCGTCCTGCACGGCCTCGGCGACGCGCTGTTCTACCGCCACGGGCACAACTCCTGGAGCCCCTGCGGCTGGCGTCGCCTCTCCGGCGCCCCGCTGCGCATCGAGAGCGCCGAACGCCGGCTCACCGCCGACGACACCGTGTGGGACGACCCCGCCCGTCACCACTCCTCCGCCGTCGCCGCCCTCCAGGGAGCCGACGGACAGGTGCTGCTGCTGGGCGCGCTCGGCGGGGACGTCCCGCGTCTGTCGGCGGACCGGGACACGCTCGCCGGCTGGTCCGAGCGCGACGGAGCACCGTGGTTCCTCGCCCACGGCGGCGAGGAGGAGGTCTTCGCCGCCTACACCCGCCACCTCGCCGCCCGCCTCGGCCACAGCGACAAGCGGGCGGGCAATGTGTGGTGCAGCTGGTACGCGTACTACGAGAACATCACCGAACAGCAGCTCACCAAGGACATCACCGCCCTGCGCGGGCTGCCCTTCGACGTCGTCCAGGTCGACGACGGCTGGGAACAGATCGTCGGCGACTGGGAGCCGAACGCGAAGTTCCCCTCCGGGATGAAGGCACTGGCCGACCGCATCACGGACGCCGGACTGCGCCCGGGACTGTGGATCGCCCCGTTCATCGTCCACCCTGAGTCCCGTACCGCCCGGGATCGCCCCGAACTGCTGCTGCGCGGCGAGCGGGGCGAGCCCGTGGTGGCCGGACACAACTGGGGCACCGGCTACTTCACCCTCGACCTGACCCGGCCCGCGGCGCAGGACCATGTGCGCGAGACGATCCACCGGGTGAGCCGGGAGTGGGGCTTCACCTATCTCAAGCTCGACTTCATCGGGGCCGCCACCGTCCCCGGCGTACGGGCCGGGGATCCGGGGCGCGAGGAGGCGTACCGGCTCGGGCTGCGCGTCGTCCGGGAGGCGGCGGGCGAGGACGCGTACCTGCTCGGCAGTGGCGCGCCGCTGCTGCCCTCCCTCGGGCTGATCGACGGTATCCGCAGCGGGCCGGACGTCGCCCCGCTGTGGGAGCACTACGCCACCCAGGACCCGTCCGACGCGCTGGCCCGCAACGCGGTCGTCAACACCCTGCACCGGCTGTGGCAGTCACCGCTGCTGGAGGTCGACCCGGATGTCGTCTACTTCCGCAGCCGCCTCAACCTGCTCACCGACGAACAGCAGCGGTGGCTGCGCGACCTCGCCGACATCTGCGGCTTCCGGGCCGTCTCCGACCCGCCCGGCTGGCTGCACCCCGACGAACTGGAGGACATGAGCGCCTACTTGGCCGCACGCCCGCAGGTGCGGCGGCTGGACCGGTACCGCTTCACGCTCGACGGCCGCGAGGTCGACTTCGCACCTGCCGTCGATCCCGGGACGGAGCAGCGCTATCCCATCGCCTGACGCCCGAAGGGGGAGGCCGGCGGTTCTCCACGGCCTCGGCCCGCATTAGTAAACTGCTCAGCATTATCCAGCGGCGGGGACCCGCCCCCTTCAGGGAGCACCACATGGCGACGACCGGAACAGACCTGTCCCGGATGCGCGAGATGAACATGCTGTCCATCGTGTGGGCGCTGCGCGGCAGTCCTCCCTCGACGGTCACCGAACTCGCGGGCCGGGCCGGGCTGTCCCGGCCCGCCGTCGACGTCCTGGTGCAGTCCCTGGTCGGCGACGGCTGGGCGGAGGTCGAGGAACCGGGCGCCAGCAGTGTCGTCGGGCGCCCGGCCCGCCGCTTCCGCTTCCGCGCCGACGCCGGTCATGTGCTCGGCATCGACATCGGGGTCCACAAGATCCTCGTCATGCTGAGCGACCTGGAGGGCAACCTCGTCCACACCCTGCGCCGCCCGGTCGACCCCGAGGCGGCACCCGGGGCACGGCTCGCGGCCGTGGACCGCACGATCGACAAGGTGCTGCGGAGCGCCGGCATGGCACCGGCCGACATCTGGGCGGTCACCGTCGGGGTGACCGGTCCGGTCGACGCCAGCGGGCGCACCACACTGTCCACCCCGCTGCCCGGCTGGCTCACCGCCGACCCGGTCGCGCACCTCGCCGCCCGGTTCGCCTGCCCGATCCAGGTGGAGAACGACTGCAAGCTCGCCGCCGTCGCCGAGCGCTGGAAAGGGGTCGCCTCGGACGCCGACGACATCGTGTTCCTCCTCGCGGGGCTGCGCACCGGCGCGGGGCTGATCCTGGACGGGGCCCTGCGCCGCGGTCACGGCGGCGCCGCAGGGGAGATCGGCGCCCTCAAGGCCGTACGGTGGCTCAGCGCGCCCGCCCACCTCGAAACCTGCCCCGGTGTCCCGGCCACGGCGGCGCCGGGCGAGGCCGCGGCCTGGGTGTTCCAGGCGGCCCGGGAGGGCGACCGGCAGGCCAGGACCGCCGTCCGCCGCTACACCCGCGACCTCGCCGTCGGTGTCGCCGCCCTCGTCCTCGCCCTGGACCCCCAGGTCGTCGTGTACGGCGGTGGTTTCTCGCGGTCCGCCGATGTCGTCCTGGAGCCGCTGCGCCAGGAACTCACCAAACACTGCCTGCGCCTGCCGGAGTTGCGTGCCTCGACGCTCGGCGACGAGAGCGTGGCCCTGGGTGCCGTACGCCTGGCTCTCGACGAGGTCGACAGCCGACTGCTCAGCGACGGCCTGGCGGCCCCGACCGCCCCACGGCGCGACACGTCCCGTAACGACGAATCGAACTGAACCGAACCGACTCGACCTGAACTGACTCGACTTGACCTGACCTGATCTGAAGCACCGAACCGAAGGGACGGGTACATGGACGACCATGCCCAGCCGGCGGACACCGAGCCACCGCACGCCGAACTGCGCGTCGGAGTGGTGGGAGTCGGCCAGCGCGCCCCCCTGGCCACCCTGGCGAACCGGCCCGGCGTCGCGCGGGTGGTGTCCTGCGCCGACCCCGACTCCCGTGGCCGCAAGGACGCGAGGCGGCTGTTCGGGCCGGACGTCACGGTGCACGAGCGGTACGAGGACATGCTCGACGACGGCCTGGACGCGGTGTTCGTCCTCACCCCCGACCATCTGCACACCGGGCCCGCGCTGTTCTTCCTCGACGCCGGGACCGCCGTGTTCGTGGAGAAACCCCTCGCGATCACCGTCGAGGACTGCGACTCCCTGCTCGCCGCCGCCTTCCGCTCCCGCACCCGGCTGTACGTCGGCCACAACCTGCGCCATCTGCCGATGCTGCGCCGGATGCGGGAGCTGATCGACAAGGGGGAGATCGGCACCGTGCGTTCCATCTGGTGCCGCCACTTCGTCGGTCACGGCGGGGACTTCTACTTCAAGGACTGGCACGCCGAACGGGCCCACACCAACGGGCTGTTGCTGCAGAAGGGCGCCCACGACCTCGATGTGATCCACTGGCTGGCCGGCGGCTACACACGGGACGTCGTCGCCCACGGCACCCTCGCCGTCTACGGTGACAATCCGCGCCGCGCCGCGCAGACTCCCGTACCCGGCGGTGAGCGGATGCCCGACTGGTACGACCCCGACGTCTGGCCGCCGTCGGCCCTGCGCGATCTCAACCCGGTCATCGACATCGAAGACCTCAGCATGATGCTCGGCCGTCTGGACAACGGCGTGCTCACCAGCTACCAGCAGTGCCACTTCACCCCCGACTACTGGCGCAACTACACCGTCATCGGCGACGAGGGCCGCCTGGAGAACTTCGGCGACGGCATCGACGGCGACCCCGCCACCATCAAGGTCTGGAACCGGCGCCGGTCCGGCTACCGCCAGGACGCCGACCTCGACGTCGCCGTCCCCGCACAGGAGGACGGTCTGCACGGCGGCGCGGACCGGGCGCTGGTCGACGAGTTCCTGCGCTTCGCCGCCACCGGAGGCCCCACCGAGACCTCCCCGGTGGCCGCCCGCGAGGCGGTGGCCTGCGCGGCGGCGGCGACGACCTCGCTGCGGACGAACGGCACACCGGTCGCCGTGGCCGCACCGGCCCCGGCGCTGGTCGACTACTTCGCCCACCACCAGACCGTACGACCGCCGCAGACGCGGCCGACGGACGACGGCCCTCTCTCCTGATCTGGGCGTACGTGGCTTCTGCCGGACTACCCGGCGACAGGGGCCGCGGTCATGGGTGAGTCGTTCCGGCCGGTGGCGGCCGTGGCGAGCGCGAAGACCAGGTCCAGTGCGCCGGGCCGGGCGGCGGCCCCTGCGTGCGGGGGCAGGTGGAGGCCGCCCGCGTGGGTGCCGAGCGCCCGGTGCAGAGCGAGGAAGGCGCGGGCCTCGGTGAGAACACCCGCCGGGTCCCGGCGGTTGCGGTGCCAGGGGTCGCAGGCCCAGACGACCTCGGCCTCGGTGGAGGCGACCTTCTGCACCAGTTCCGGGAGGAGGTCGGTGATCCGGTCCGCGCCGAACCGGGTGAGGAAGGTGAGCCGTCCCGCGCAGCGCTCCGGGTCCAGTCGGTCGATCAGGGCGAGGACGGCGTCGTGGGTGGTGCCGGCTTCCACCACCACACCTACGGGATTGCTGATCTGCGCGGCGGCACCGGACGGTACGAGGCGGCCGGTGCCGGTCGTGGAGGGGTGCAGCCAGACCATGTGGCCGACGGGGTCCCACCGGCCGCCGCCGGGGACGTCGGCCGGGGGCGGGGCCGAGTCGCCCGCGAGGGCGGGACGGCTGACGGCGGGCCGCGGCAACACCGCGGGCCTGCCCGCGCAGGCGTGCAGGAAACTCAGCGCGGAGTCGATCCTGCTGGTCAGCGGCTCGTAACGGGCGCGCTCCGGGGAGCTTGCGACGAACGCCCGGTTCAGGTCGTGCGCCCACGAGACCTCCGGGCGGACATCGCTGCCGAACGCCCGGACCAGGTTGAGGGTCACGGCCGACGCCCGGTGGACGTCCGGGGCCCGGACGGGTCCGGTGCGTCCTTCGGCGAGGGGTGCGTGGATCTCGGCGACGGGCACGACCGGGACGCCGAGCGCGTAGGACAGGACGACCGTGGCCTGGGCCAGCACGGTCAGTTGCCGGGTGACGTGCTCGGCGCGGGGCATCGCCCCCGGCGGGGTGCCGCTGCCCGCGTGGAGCAGGAAGGCCTCGCCCCGGGCGGCGACGGCCAGCTTCCCGCGCAGGTCCTCGGCCTCTCCCGGCCATATCAGGGGCGGGGCCGCGACGGCCCCCGTCCGGGCCCCTGTCTCGGTCCCCGTCCCGGTCGCGGTCTCGTCCCGCAGTGACCTCGGTGGCATCGGCGACGTCGGTGACATGGATGACGTCGGTGGCATCGGTGACAACACAACGGCGTCCCCCTCCTTTCGCGGCCGGTGGTTCACAGCAGCGAGAGTTCGCCCCCGCTCAGCCAGGCGTCCAGCGGCTCCCGCATGGTGTGCTCCGAGGGAGGGTGGAAGGCCAGCGCGCGGCTGGCGGCCAGCAGGTCCACCCCATGGCCGTCCCGCACGAAGGACATGCCGCCCATCAGCTCCAGGACCCGGTCGGTGGACTCCGTGATCGCCCGCTGGGCGGTGTACCGGACCAGCAGGATCCGGCCCATGAGTGCTTCTTCCGGTGTGCCGTCGTCCAGCTCGCGGGCGACGGCCTCGACGGCGGCCGACACCGTCTCCAGCGGGCCGAAGGCCGTCACCCGGTCGCCTGCCTGTCCTCGTCCGTCCGCGAAGAGCCGCTCCACCTGGCCGGTGGCGATGCCCACGTACGCGGCGGTGATCAGGATCAGGAAGCGTGCCATGAGCGAGTTCAGCCGGCCGGCCGCCTGCTCCGGGTCTCCCAGCGGGACGATCATGTGGTCCGGGACGAACACGTCGTCCAGCACCACGGCGTCGGTCTGCGCGGCCCGCAGGGCGTGGTTTCCCCAGAAGGGCTCCCGGCGCAGGCCGGGCGTCTCGGCGGGCACCATCACGATCAACAGGTCACCCGCGTACGGCGAATCCGGCGGCCCGGGTGCCAGCAGAGTCAGCAGGCCCATCGATCCGACCAGGGAACAGGGCCGCTTGGAACCGGTGAGCCGCAGACCGCCGCCCTTCGCCGCGGCCACCCTGATGCCGGGTGCGAAGAGCTGTTTGCCGGAAGCGCCCTCGGCACCGCAGGAGGAGACGAGCAGCCGCCGCCCGACGATCTCCGCGAGCACGTCGGCGGCCCCGTCGCCCAGCACGTGCGCCAGCCAGGCCACCTTGTAGTGGTGCATGGTCGACGCCACGGCCAGCGACGGGGCCCGGCTGCCCACCGCCCGCTGCAGCCGCGCCCCTTCCAGACAGCTCAGGCCGCCGCCGCCCAGGGCGGCGGGGATGAGGACATTGCCACCGCCGGCTTCGCGGAACTCCTCGACGACATGGGTGCCGGGGTCCTCCACGGCCGCCGTGCCGAGCTCGGCCAGCCGGTCGTCGAAACCGGGCAACGCCTTGTCGAGGACGGCCCGTTCGGTGGTGAGTATGTTCAACATGTTCAGCATGGGTGACTCTCCTCGTCACAGTGCGTACGAGAACCGGACGCGGTCCTCCCCCGGGCCGTCCCAGTCCTTCCAGACGGGCAGGCTCTCCGCGTCCGCGAAGCCCTCCGCGGCAGCCAGGTCCTCCGCGTCCGGCGGGCCCGCCGACGGCAGGGGAACCGGCTCGAACCCCGTCGCGAGATGGAAGCTCTGGGACCTGGTGTTGCCGGGCGACACGACGGCGGTGACGGTCCGGCACCCCTGCTCGGCGGCCAGCTCGAAGAACCGTCCGTAGAGCACACCGCCGAGGCCGGACCTGCGGTGGTCGGGAGCGACCGCGATGAAATGGGTGTGCGCCTCCCCCGGTTCGGAGGGCGAGACGATGCCGACCAGGAACCCGGCGAGCACCCCCTGGCCGGTCACGGCCGCCAGGCTGGTCGCGTGGAAGTGGCGCAGGAACAGCCGGGGCAGCATGTGGGCTGCCGGGCGGCCCCACCAGCCGTCCACCCGGGCGATCAGCGAGGGATAGTCCGACTCCTGGAGTGCGCGGATGCGCGGTGCGGTCATCTTCGGGCACTGCTCCTTTCCCGGATCACGTCTGGGGGCCCTGTTCGGGGCACTTCTCGGATCGCGTCTCGTGCCCTGTGCCGGATCACTCTTCCCCGGCTCGGGGCGGTTGGGCGGGACGCGCCGAAGCGGGGCCCAACTCCCCGTCGACGAAGAGCAGTTGCGGTACCTTCTCGCGGGCGCCGCACTCCTGCACCAGGCCGACCACCAGCATGTGGTCGCCGAGTTCGATGAACCGTACGGCCCGGCAGGCGAAGTACCCGACGGACCCGGCGATGCGTACACCGCCGGTCACCGGCTCGTCCTCGGTACGCACCTCTGCGAAGCTCTCCGCACCCAGCGGGCGGTTCCGGTTGGCGAACCACCGCGCCAGCTCGGCCTGTTCGGCGGCGAGGACGTTGACGACGAAACCGCCGGTCCGCTCCACCAGCCCTCTGATCCTGGCGTCGTGCCGCACGCTGAAGGACACCAGCGGAGGTTCGAGCGACAGGGTCGTGAAGGAGTTGACCGTCATCCCGTGCATGTGGGGCCCCAGCCCGCTGGTCACCACGGTGACCCCGGTGGGCAGACAGCGGGCGGTGGTGCGCAGGAGCGAGGCGGTCACCGGCTCCGCGGCCGTGGCGTGGATGGTCAACGGATCTCTCCCTCCGCCGGGAGCACGTCGGCGCCGAGCAGCACCGCGGCCAGATGGGACATGCCGGCACCTAGCAGGACGTACTCCTCCGGGGTGCCCGGGCCGGTGGCGGGTTCCGGTGCGCCGAGCCGGTCGGCGAGATGGATCAGCGGGTCGCTGCCCTGGCAGTGGGCGATGCGGCCCACGCTGTCCATGGCGATCCGCCGGCTGTCGAACCCGACGTCGGCGAGGTACATCTCCATCACGTTCCGCGCGAAGTTGCTGGGCAGGACGAGCGAGACGTCCGGCCGGACGCGGTGCCGGTCCGACAGGCCGGTGAACAGCTCCCGGTAGGCGGTCAGCCGGGCGGTCAGCCGCTGGTGCGGCGGCGCGTCCCGGCGCTCCTCGGCCGCGCCGTGGTTGGCCATGGCCAGGATCGGCAGTCCCGGCGCGTCGGCGGAGACCAGGGCGGCTGCGGCCCCGTCGCTGGCGATGGCAGCGCCACCGGCCACCAGGCGCTCCCCGCCGGTCGAGAAGTCGGCCAGGTCACCGCTGACGACCATGACGTGCCGTGCGGTGCCGTCGCGGACCAGCGAGGCCGCGTTGCCCAGCGCGAACATCGCCGTGGCACAGTCCATCAGGCCGAGCGTGGCGACCGTGGCGCCGGTCATGCCGGTCTCCTGGAGCAGCTCGGCGACCTCACGGTGGGCGCTGCGGTCGTGCGGGAGGGAGTCCGTGGCGAGCAGTACCGTGTCCACGGCCTTGCCCGGGACACCGGCTCCGGCCAGGCACTTCTGCACGGCCGCGGCCATCAGCTCCACCAGCGGCGCCTGCGACCAGCGGTAGACGGCGAACCCGGCCGCCGGGGAGGTCAGTTCGGCCGCCACGTCCGGCGCGGCGTCCAGTTCCGGCAGCTCCGTCACGGGCGCCTCGTACTCGCCCAGTTCGTACGCGGCGGCGCACAGCCGCGGCGTGATCACTGTCCGGCCTCTCGCGACGCGGGCCCTGCCACGTGCTCTGGCGCGTGCCCTGACATGTGTTCTGGCATGTGTTCTGTCGCACCGGACGCCTGCGCGGCCAGCGCCGTGAACCGGTCGGCCAGGTGGTCCACCGTGCTCCTGTCGTACAGCCCGGTGTCGTACTCGATCCAGCCGGAGGCACCTTCGGGCGCGGGGTGGACCGCGATCGTCAGGCCGTAGCGGGCCACGCCCTTGTCCACGTCCGACGTGGACACGACGGCCCCCTGCACCCTGCGAGGGCCTTCGGCCGGGCTGTCGTACACGAACGCCACGTCGAACAGCGGGTGCAGGCCGGGGAGTCGGCGTTCGGCGGTGATCAGCTCTGCCGGGTAGGCAGCATGCCGCAGCCCCCGTTTCGACGCCGTGTGGGCGGCCCTGATCCGCGCTGCCCAGGTGCCGTCACCGGGGTCGCGCAGGCGCAGCGGCAGCACGTTGAGCAGGTAGCCGACGGTCTGCTGTGCGTCCGGCCGGTCCCGGTTGGCGGTGAAGGTGCCGAGCAGCACGTCCGGCCGGCCGCTGAACTCGGCGAGCGTGGCCCACGCGACGGCCGCCCAGCCCGCGTAGGCGGTGGCGGCCGAGCCTCGGGCCGCCGCGGGGATGCCCCGGGCCACGGCGCCGGGCAGGGTGAGGTCCACCCGTCCACCGGTGCCGGGGGCGGCCTGTCCCCGGGGGCGGTCGGTGGCGAGCGGAGGCGGGGCTCCCGCCAGTTCGTCCGCCCAGAAGCGGGCCGCCGCCCGGCCCTGCGGTCCGGCCGTCGACTCGGCCTGCTCCAGGGCGAATCGGCCGAAGGGACGCGCCGTGGGAGCGGGCACGGCCGGCTCACGGGCGAGTTCGTCGAGCAGCAGCTCGAAGGACCAGGCGTCGAACACCAGGTTGTGCACGACGACGAGCAGCCAGGCCTCCTCGTCGGAGGCTCCCTCGGCCAGGGCCACCCGCAGGAGCGGCCCTGCGGCCAGGTCGAACGGCTCGTGCGCCAGCTCACGGGCCAGGGCGTGCGCCTGCTCCGGGCCCGCGGGGCAGCGGGTGCGGACCAGCCGGGGAGGCAGGTTCTCGTGCACCTTCGGCCGCACGACCCCGAGGTGTTCCTCGAACGTGGTGCGCAGCGCCTCGTGGGCGCGGACGAAACCCTGGACGCGACCGGCCAGCAGGTCGAGGTCGACCGGGGCCCCGGTCAGGCGCACGGCCTGGCAGACCACGTCCACGGGCTGTCCGGCTGCGGTGTGGTGGGCGTGCCACAGCCGTTCCTGGCCAGGGGTCAACCGCACCTCAGCACGCGGGGCCTGTTCGCGTAACCGGCTTCGGAGCCGGTCCAGTTGGTCGGGGGTGAGCGCGGCGAGCCGTGCGGCCAGCTCCGCGGGAACACCGGCGGTCATGCGTAGCGCCTCCGTAGTTCGTTGAGGTGGCTCAGGCTCTCGACGACGAGTTGTTCGTCCACGCCGAAGTCGATGAGGCAGGCGATCTCCTTGACGCCCATGCCCTTGAAGCGGTCGACCACCGCGGTGCAGGAGTCGGGGGTGCCCAACAGGGCGCCCTTCTCGAAGTACTTGTCGAAGGCGAACTCGATGAGCTGGTCCTGGTCGGCCTCGGACATGTCCCGTACCCCGGCTCCCGGCGCGAGGTTCTTCTTCTGCGAGTCGATGACGGTCAGGAAGGACCGCAGATAGTCCGTGAAGGGCGGCCGGACGGTCTCCCGCACCTCCTCCAGGTCGGTGCCGATGAAGGTGTGCAGCATCAGCGTGACGGTGACGTCGTCCGGGTCGTGCCCGTAGTCCTGGAGGGTCTTGTAGTAGAGGGCGAGCTTGTCCTCCAGTTCCTCGTTGGTCATGTCGATCAGGGCGGTCAGTACGTTGCAGCCGAGGCGGCCGGCCGTCTCGAAGGTGTCCGGGCTCTTGGTGCAGGTGAGCCAGATGGGCAGTTGGGGCTGGACCGGCTGGGGGTGCAGTTCCAGTTCGACGTAGTTCCCGAGGGCGTCCTGGGCGGAGACCGGCGCGCCCTCCCAGAGTTCGCGGATGGTGTCCACGGCGTCGAAGGTGCGCTGTCGCCGGTCCTGCCAGCCGTCGGGGTTGATGGCGAAGTCCACCGGGCTGAATCCGGTGGCCAGGGCGATGCCGGCCCGCCCGTGGGACAGGTTGTCGACCACCGCCCACTCCTCGGCCACCCGGATCGGGCTGTGCAGGGGCAGGACCACGCTGCCCGCGCGGATGCCCAGGCGCTGGGTGGCGCCGGCCAGCGCGGCTCCCAGGACCGAGGGGTTGGGGTAGAGGCCGCCGAAGCGGTGGAAGTGCCGTTCGGGGGTCCAGATGGCGGTGAAGCCGTTCTCGTCGGCGTACCTGGCGGCGTCGAAGACGAACCGGTACTTGTTCTTCTCGTCCCCGGAGAAGAAGATCAGGCTGAATTCCATGGGTGTCAGGCCTCCTTGGCCCGGTCGGTTGCCTCGGCGGTGGCCCGGTCCTCGCGCAGCGCGTCGGACAGGAGTTGCTCGGCGTCCTCCGGTGCCAGCCCGGCCAGTTCGGCCGCCAGCGCCTCGGTCGCGTCGTACGCGTCGTGCGCCTCGGTCGCGTCGTGCGCGTCCTCGGCCGCCTCGCCCGGTCCGGTCTCCGTGCGGGCATCCAGGCGCTGCCGGACGGCGTCGGCCAGTGCCGCGGGCGTCGGCTCGGACAGGACGTCGGCCAGCGGCACCTCGACGGAGAAGTACCGGCGGATGTCGGACAGCAGCCGGACGATCAGGAGCGAGTCGCCGCCGTGCTCGAAGATGTCCGACTCCGGCGACAGGTCCTCGCTGCCGAGCGCCTCCGCGATCAGCCGGGTCACCTGGGAGGTGAGATCGGCGGCGTCCGCGCCGGTGTCCGGCAGATCCGGGCCCGGTGCCGCGGAGCCGTCGGCGGGCCTGCCGATCCGCGGGTCCCGCACCCACTGGTCGAGCCGGTGCCCGATGTCCCAGGTGGACACGGCCACATGGGAGACGTCGCGCAGGGTCAGCAGACGGCGGACGGCTTCCAGGCCCTCCTCGGGCTGGATCGCCTTGTCGTCCATGCTGCGGCCGATCGCGGACAGGGCCCGCTTCTCGTCCTGGTGGTGCTGCCACACGTCCCAGGCGGCACTGATCCAGACGGTGCGGTCGAGGTCCCGGTTGGCCCGTTCGGCGGCGGCGTCCATGAAGTGGTTGGCGGCGCCGTAGGCCAGCAGCCGCAGCCCGCCGAGAACGCCGGCCAGTGAGGACAGCAGCAGGACGAAGTCGACCTGCCGGTCGGCCAACACCTCTTCCAGGGCGATCTGGCCGTGGGCCTTGGGCACGAAGTGCCACCGGCACTGCTCCACGCCGGACTCGGTGATCGGGCGGTCCCACCGCTCGCCGGGCAGACCCGCCGCGTGCACCACCCCGTGCAGTGCGCCGTACCGTTCCTCGACGCGCTCCACCGCCGCCCGCAGGGCCCGGGAGTCGGCCACGTCGGCGTGCACCAGGAAGGTGGTGGCTCCGGCGTCCTGGAGGGCGCGCAGCCGGCCGATCCGCAGGGCGGTCTCGTCGTCGGGCTCGTGGCCGGCGAGATACGCGTCCCAGTCCGCGGGGTCCGGCAGGGGATCGCGGGTCAGCAGCGCGAGGCGCGCCCCGGTCTCCCGGTGCAGCCAGTGCGCGAGGAGCGAGCCGATCTCGCCGAGGCCACCGGTGATCAGGTAGACGCCCTCGTACCGTAGCCGCGAGGTGGCCTCCGCGGACCAGTCCGCGCGCACCGGCTGCAGGTCGGCCACCCAGCGCCCGGCGCCGCGCAGGGTCACGGCCAGCTCGGGCGGCCGGGTGCCGGCGAGCTCCGCGGCCAGCGTACGCAGCGACCGCTCGTCGGGGTCGGCGGGCAGGTCGAAGTGGCGGGCGCCGATGTTGCCGTGCTCCTGGCCGATGACCCGGGCGGCGAGTGCCAGGGTCGCCAGTTCGGCGGCGGGCTCGGGTTCGCCGGGGCCGACGGCGTAGGCCCCGGCGCTGACGATGTCGAGCTGGACGGGCTCGGTGACGCCGTGCGCGCTGAACGCCTTCACCAGGGCAATGAGGCTGTACAGCCCGTGGCGCTGGACCTGTTCGAAGCGTGCCACGCCCCGGTCGGTCGGCAGTGGGGCGGTGGACCAGGCATGGACGACGTGTCCGGGGAGCCGGTTCTCGGCGAGGAGTTCGCCGACCAGCCGGTGGTGGTCCTCCTCCGAGTCGGGCCGCACGGTGAAGGCGTCGCCGTCGCGGGAGTAGCCGCTGCCGGAGGTGACGGTCAGTACTTCACCGGCGAGGGCCTGCGCCGCCAGCCGGGCGGCGACACCGCCCGTACCGGAACCGGAGCCGGTGCCCGTGCCGGCGTCCGCATCGGCGTGCTTGCCCGTGTTCGCGCCCGTGTCCGTGCCCGAGTTCGTGTCCGCGAAGAGCAGCACCGGCTCGGTGATCGGAGCGGGTTCGGCGTCGAGGGTGCCGACGGCCCGGTGCCACACCGGTGCCGTGAACCACTCGTCCAGCGGCAGCTTGGGTACGGCGGTGGAGCCGGAGGTGTCGCCGCCCGTCCCGGAGAGGGTGCCGGTGCCGGGCTCGACCCAGTAGCGGTTGCCTTCGAAGGGGTAGGTGGGCAGCGGAACCTTTCGGCGTCCCCGGTCGGCGTAGTAGCCCTGCCAGTCAGGGGTCAGACCGACCGCCCACAGGCGGCCCAGCGCCGCGGTGAGCGCGGTGAGGTCGGCCGCGGGGTCCTTGCCGCGGGCGGCGGAGGTGAGCACCGGCACACCGGTCTCCCGGTCCGGGTGGCGCCGGGTGAAGGTGGCCAGGGTGTGACCGGGGCCCACCTCGACGAAGACCTGGTCGCCCTGGGTGAGCGCCGCGGCCACGTCGTCCGCGAACCGGACCGGCGCGCGCAGATGGGCACCCCAGTAGGCGGGGTCGGTGGCTTCCTCGTCGCGGATCCAGGTGCCGGTCAGGTTGGACAGGAAGGGGATCCGCGGGCGGC
This sequence comes from Streptomyces sp. NPDC127119, assembly GCF_042677425.1. Classification (NCBI taxonomy): domain Bacteria; kingdom Bacillati; phylum Actinomycetota; class Actinomycetes; order Kitasatosporales; family Streptomycetaceae; genus Streptomyces; species Streptomyces sp. NPDC127119. The sequence continues at coordinate 31,982 of NZ_JBHXTO010000028.1, forward strand.
GCAGTTCCACCTCGCGCAGCAGCTCGGTGAGGGGGCGCACCGCCGGTTCCATCATCGCCGAGTGGAAGGCGTGCGAGGTGGCGACCTTGCGGTGGGTGATGCCGTCGGCGGTGAGTTTGGCGGTGAACGCCCGCATGGCGTCATGGCTGCCCGCCACCGTGCACACGGTGGGCTCGTTGACGGCCGCGAGATCCACTCCGTCGCCCAGGTACGGGGTCAGCTTCTCGGGGCCCGCCATGACGGCCGCCATCACGCCCTCGGGCAGGGCGTCGATCAGCCGCCCCCGCTCGGCCACCACCCGCAGTGCGTCGGAGAGTCGGAACACCCCGGCCAGCGTGGCGGCGACGTACTCGCCGATGCTGTGCCCGATGAGGGCGGCCGGACTGATCCCCCAGGCCATGTACTGCCGGGCCAGCGCGTACTCCACCGCGAACAGCGCGGGCTGGGTGAGGCGGGTGCGCCTCAGGTCGTACCGCTCGTCCTGCCGGTCGCGCGAGGCGGGGTGCAGGGCGTCGCGCAGGTCGAGGCCGAGCGTGGGTTCGAGCAGGTCCGCGCACTCGTCCAAGGTCCGCCGGTAGACGGGCAGTTGCTCGTACCAGCCCCTGCCCATGGCGGGGTACTGCGCGCCCTGGCCCGGGAGCAGGAAGGTGACCGGGCGCGGGGCGGGATGGCCGGAGTCCTGGTAGACGTGCCGGGGTTCGCCGGTGCGCAGGGCACGGACGGCGGTCGCCCGGTCCGGGGCGGTGACCACGGCCCGGTGGTCGAAGGTGTGCCGGGTGGTGGCCTGGGTGTACGCGGCGTCGTCCAGGTGGATGTCGCCGAGCGGGTTCTCCGGGCCGGCCGGTCCTGGTGCGGTCGCCTCCAGGTGGTCGGCGAGCGCGAGGCGTGCCTTCTCCAGCGCGGCCGGGGACTTGGCGGAGACCGGCAGCAGCACCACGGCCGGAGCGGGAGCGGCATCGGGTGCCTCGGCGGCGGCGGGCGGCGCCTCCTCCAGGACCACGTGCGCGGTGGTGCCGCCCATGCCGGTGGAGGTGACGGCACAGCGCAGGGCCGGACCGTCGGCCTGCCACGGTTCGGCGGCGGTGGCCACCCGGAAGCGGGAGCCGTCGGCCGCGCACTCCGGGTTCCACGCGCTGAAGTGCGGCATCGGCACGATCGTGCGGTGGTGCAGCATCAGTACGCACTTGATCAGACCGGCCACCCCGGCCGCCGTGCTCAGGTGCCCGATGTTGGCCTTCACCGATCCCAGGGTGAGCGGCCCGTCGGTGCCGTACGCCTGGCGGGCCGCCGCGAGTTCGATCGGGTCCCCCATCCTCGTACCGGTGCCGTGTGCCTCCAGGTAGCTGACGGTGGCGGGGTCGACCCCGGCGACGCCGAGGGCCTCGGCGAGTACCGCGGCCTGGCCGGAGACGCCCGGAGCGGTGTACCCCGCGCGGTCGTTGCCGTCGTTGCCCACGGCCGAGCCGAGCAGCACGGCCCAGACGGTGTCGCCGTCGGCCAGCGCGTCCTCCAGCCGCTTGAGGACGACCACGCCTGCGCCGTTGCCGAACACCGTGCCGTCCGCGTCGGCGTCGAAGGGCCGGACCCGGCCGGAGGCGGAGGTGATGCCGTCGGGCTCGTACAGGTAACCGGCCTCCTGCGGGAAGCGCAGGGCGACACCGCCGGCCAGCGCCAGGTCGCACTCCTGTGACAGCAGGCTCTGGGCGGCCAGATGGACGGCGACCAGGGACGTCGAACAGGCCGTCTGCACGGCGAAGCTGGGGCCGGTCAGCTTGAGGTGGTAGGACGCGCGGGTGGTGAGGTAGTTGGGGTCGTTGCCCATCAGGGTCGCCATGTCCTGCTGCATCCGCTCCAGCGAGCCGTTGAAGCCGCGCTCGCCGGTCAGCACGTTGTTCAGCAGGTACGTACTGTGCAGCGACCCCGCGAAGACGCCGACGCGGCCCGGGTAGACCTCGGAGTCGTGGCCGCTGTGTTCCATGGCGGCCCAGGCGGTCTGCAGGAACAACCGCAGCTGCGGGTCCATCCGCTCGGCCTCGCGGGAGCTGAGGAAGAAGAAGGACGCGTCGAACCGGTCGGCGTCCTCGACGACCGCGGCCCGGCGCACATGGCGGGTGTCGGCGAGGGTCTGTCCGGAGACTCCCGCGGCCGTCAGCCGTTCCTCGTCGAGGTCGGTGATGTGCTCGGTGCCCGCGAGGAGGTTCTGCCAGTAGTCCTGCGGGGTGCGGGCGCCCGGCAGACGGCAGTCCATGCCGACGACGGCGATGCGTCCGGCCGGGAAGGGGGCGTCCTGAAGCTCAGCCATACGTGCCTCCTGGGGCGGTGCGGCGCTGATCGCCGACGGGCGGAGTGGGATGGGTGGTGGGCTGGAGGGTGGATTCGGAGTGGAGGTCGGGTGGGAAGGCGGGTTCGGAGTGGGCGGCGGTACGGACCGGCGCCCGTCGTGGCGCCCGGGCGGTCCGGCGGCGCAGACCGCGGGCGGACCCCTGGGCGGCGTCGGCGGACGGCGGCCCGGTGCGTTCCGCCGTCAGCCGGGTGACCAGGGCGGACAGGGCGCGAATGGTCGGAGCCCGGTAGAGATCGGTCATGCGCAGGGCAGGGGCGAGGGAGCGGGTGAGACGTTCGTGGACGGCCGCCATCCGCAAGGAGGTCCCGCCCAGATCGAAGAAGTTCTCCTCGGAGCCGGGCGCCTGGACACCGAGGACGTCCCGCCAGGCCTCGACGACGGCTGCCTCCACGGGCCCCTGCGCCGCCGGTGCGGGCCGGGCGCGGGAAGGCCCGGTCGCGGTGAGCGGATCGGGCAGGGCCGCGCGGTCGATCTTGTGGTTGGCCGTCAACGGCACCTCGCGCAGGGGCACATAAGCGGTGGGCACGACGTGATCGGGCAGCGTGCGGCGCAACTCGGCGCGGAGCGCGGCGGGTTCGAGCCCCGCACCGGGCTCGAACACCACGTGGGCGGCGAGTTGACGCTCGCCCATCCCGTCGGTGTACGGCGCCACCACCGCCTCGCGCACCTGCGCGAGCTGCTTGAGCGCGGCCTCCACCTCACCGGTCTCCACCCGGATCCCGGAGACCTTGACCTGTGTCCCCCGGCGCCCGACGAGCAGCAGCGTCCCGTCGTCGAGCCGCCTGGCCAGATCGCCCGTACGGTACGTCCTGCCGTCCGGGGCCGTGCCCGGGGCCAGGTGGTCGCTGACCACGACGATCTCGCCCTCGCCCGGCCCGTGGACCGTGCGGCCGTCGTCGTCGACCAGCCGGACCTCCGTGTCGGGCACCGCCCGGCCCAGCGGGAACACACCGGTGGGCGGCCGGTAGGAGAGGTCGGCGACCCGCAGCAGGGCGCAGGAGCATTCCGTGGAGCCGTAGGCCCCGGCCACCCGGCAGTGCGGCTCGAAGCGGCGCCGGCAGGTGTCGAGGTCGGCGAGGTGGAGGGTGTCGCCGCCGAGGGCGAGCATGCGCATGGCGGGCAACCGCGCTCCACGGGTCTCCATGGCACGCGCCAGGGCCCGGAAGACCGGCAGCGTGGAGTGGTACACGGTGATCCGCTCGTCGGCCAGCCACTCCGACAGGCCGGTGACACCGAGCGCCTTGAGGTCCACCGGGTACAGCGCGGCCCCGTTCAGGAGCGCGGCGAAGGTGTCCTGGACCGCCGAGTCCCAGCTGTACGCGGACTGCAGCGAGAGCCGGTCGAGGGGGCCCACCGCCAGCCCGTCGGTCCAGACGCGGGTGTGGTGCAGGACGTTGCGATGCGTCTGCGTGACGGGCTTGGGGCGGCCGGTGGAGCCCGAGGTGAAGAGGACGTACGCCTCCGACTCCGGGCGCGCGGGGCTCTCCGGCACGGTCCCGTCCGGTACTGGCTCGTGCCGGGCCAGGTCCTCGTACGCGAGCACCGGGCAGGACCGCCCGTCGGCGATCAGCCGGGCCGACCCCATGTGCCCGGGGCCCGCGACGAGCGTACGGATACCCGCGTCGGCGGCCATGCCGGCCAGTCGCGGCGGCGGATAGGCGGCGTCCAGCGGAACGTAGGACAGACCGGCGCGCAGCGCGCCGAGGAGGGCGCCGACCATCTCCACGCCGTGCGAGAAGAGCAGTCCGACCCGGTCTCCCGGGCGCAGACCGGCGTCGAGCAGCGCGCCGCACACCCGGGCGGACAGCTCGGCGGTCCATCGGTAGGTCCAGCGGACGTCCGGGGTGACGACGGCCTCCCGGTGGGGGAAGGCGTCGGCGGTCCGCAGGAAGCGGTGGATCAGGGTGCCCGCCCGGTCGGCGTCCGGGAACGGGCGGTGGCCGGTGTCCACGGCGGATACCTGAACGGTGTCGGTCATGTGCGGCTCTCCTCGGCCGGTTCGTAGGCGAAGAGCACCGCCGGGTGGGCGGGGCGTCCTCGCAGTTCGGCGTACGCGTCGGCGGCCTGCTCCAGCGGCAGCCGGGGAAGGCCCATGCGGTCCGGGCGGATGCCCCCGTCGGCGATCAGGTCCAGGGCCCGCTGCAGGTTCTCGGTGACGGTCGCCTGGCCCTGGGGCGGGGTGACGTCGGTGTAGCCGCGGACGTAGGCGAAATCGCGGTATCCCGCTCCGCAGCGGGCCGCGTACCGCAGGTCCAGATTGCCCAGGTCGACGCTGAACTCGACTCGCGCGGCGAACCGTCCCACGCCGACCACCCGGGGCCGGACGGGGGCGCGGGTGACCCAGCGCGCCGCCTCGGCCAGGGTGCCGCTCGCCTCTCCCGTACCGCAGAGGAAGACGCAGCGCGCACTCCCGGCCTGGGCCGCCGGACCGGACGGGAAGGGCGCCTCCCACACCGGCACACCCAGCGTCTCGGCGGTGCGCAGCCGGCCGGGGTGCAGGTCGGTGACGGTGACCCGGTGCCCGGCGGCAGCGGCGGTCTGGGCGATCAGCAGTCCGACCATCCCCGCGCCGACGACCGCGACCTCGTCCCCGGGCCGCAGTTCGGCGCGGTCGACGGCGTGCACGGCGGTGGCGGCCAGGTTGGCCACGACCGCGTCGGCCAGGTGCACGGTGTCGGGCACCCGGCGGCACAGCCGGTAGGGCACGACGACCACGTCTCCGTGGGTGGCCTCGCCCCATCCCATCGCGGTCACCCGGTCACCCACCGCGAACCCGGTCGCGCCGGGGCCGACGGCTTCGACCGTGCCCGCCGAGCAGTAGCCCAGCGGGAAGGTCTCGCCGGTGCCCATCAGCCGTTCCAGGTAGTGCAGTTCGGTGCCGGGGCTGATCAGGCTGTACGCCGCGCGGATGCGCAGCTCACCGGTGCCGACGGGGCCGACGCCCACCTCGACCGGCTCGGGCAGCGCGCCGCGGCCGGCCAGCAGTCGTCGCGAGAGGACCACGCGGGTGTCGACGGCAGGGGTCATCGGTTGCTCCCTCGCTCGGCGGCGGCCAGCCGGTCCGTCGGCCCGTCTGCATCCGAAAGCGGTTCTGACGGCCGGCCCGTCGGCGGGTCCTCGCCCGGCACGGCGATCCACCGCTCGTCCGGGACGATCTCCAGCTCCTCGCGGTGACCGGGGATCGGGCCGTGCGGTACGGGCCTGCCGGACCTCTCGTACGAGGCACGGCGGTTGCGTTTGCGCTCCAGCCCGAGGTTCAGCCCGGACAGGTCCGTGGGACTGCCCGTGAAGAAGCCGTGGTCCCGGGCCGCGGCGACGGCGGCGGCACCGGTCTCGGTACGGACGAACACCCGGCCGTGCTTGAGTTCGCGCGCCCCGTCCACGCTGGCGGCGAAGATGTTGGGATCGCCGTCGCTGACGCTGACGTCGGCCAGACCCGACAGCCAGTCCCCGCAGGACAGACAGCGGTACGTCTTGTTCTTCGCGAAGTCCCGCACGGCCTGCCAGAACGCCACCCGGTGGTCGCCGCCGTCGCGGGTGCCGATCGCGATCTCACCGGGGTAGTCGCCCTCGCGGTAGCGCAGCCGGACCACGGAGTCGACCGGGATCAGCGCCCGTTCCTCGATGACGGCCCGGGTGCCCTCGGGACGCGTACTGGACGAGCAGGCGGGTTCGACCGCGAGCACGACGTGGTCGCGGGCCCAGCGTCCGGCGGCCGTGTCCATGGCCTGGAGCTTGCGCAGCGCCTGGATGTGACAGGCGACGCCCACCACGGCCACGTCGGCATCGGGTTCGCTCAGCATCACGTCGCGGAGCGCGCCCAGATAGGGGGCGAGCTGGTACGTGGACTGCGCGGTCTCCGCCAGCAGGTGCGGCTCCCGGACCAGGGCGGGGGCGGCCCGCCAGGGCTGCTCCGGGTCCCGGCCCATCGTCAGCACGACGTCCGTGCCGAGCACCGCGAGGGCGGTCTGCAGGAGTGCGGTGAGGCTGCCGCCGCTCGCGGACGCCTCGAAGACGACGGGGTCGAGCGCGTGGCCGGCGACGACCTCGGAGAAGATGCCGGTCCACCGCTCCCGCGGAGTACGGGTCCGGCCGAACAGCCTCGTCTCGGCGGCCGGGGTGCCCGGGTCGGCGCCGGGGCAGACGTCCAGGCAGTCCCGGCACTCGCCGCAGTCGGTCTCGGTCCATGAGGGCTCGGTGAGCACCGGCTCAAGGTCCGAGAAGCCCACCACCCCTGCCGGGCAGGCGAGTTGGCAGGCCCCGCACACGGTGCACAGGTCGTTCTGCAGAACGGCTTCGGAGAGTTGCTGGAAAGTCATCGCAGGACTCCTCCTGACTGACCGGCCCTCGACTGCCCGGCTCCCGCCCGACCGTCTTCTCCTTCGTCGGAGTCGGAGTCGGAGTCGGAGTCGGAGTCGGAGTCGGAGTCGGAGTCGGCACAGGCGTCGGCGTCGGAGACCGCCGTGGCGAGGCCCCGGAGGAGGAACCCGAGTTCGTCCTCCGTCAGCAGGGCAGGAGGGACGATCTTCACGGTGGCGCCCTCCGGTCCCCCGCCGAACAGCAGCAGCCGCGCCCGTGACGCGGCCCCGACGACCGCCTCGGCCCGCGCCGGGTCGGGTCGGCCGTGGCGCGTGCAGTCGAAGGCCGCCAGGGCCCCGGCGGTGCGCACGGCGGCCATCCACGGGTGGTCGGCGGCCAGTTCGCCGAGCCGGTCGTCGAGCCGGCGCCCCAGGGACCGCGCCCTGGCCGGGACGTCCTGGGTGACCAGGGTGTCGAGGACCGCCGAGGCCGCGGCACAGCACAGCGGGCTGCCGGAGTAGGTCGACGTCTGCACCCCGGGGGGCAGCGCGTCCATGACCCGCCGCTCCCCCAGTACGGCGCTGATCGGGAAGCCGTTGCCCAGTGTCTTGCCGACCAGGGTCAGGTCGGGGGTCTCCGCCATGAGTTCGGCGGTGAACATCCGCCCGGCGCGGCCGAGTCCGGTGTAGATCTCGTCCAGCACCAGCAGGGCGCCCCGGTCGTGCGCGGCCCGGGTGATCCGGTCCAGCAGCGCCGGGGCGACGGTCAGCAGCCCCTCGGTGACCTGGATCGGCTCCAGGACGACGGCGGCCACTCCCCCGTGGTGTTCGGCTTCGTCCAGCGCCGCGGTCAGCGACGACAGGAAGGCCGCTGTCCCGGCCGCTGTCCCACCCGAGCCGTCCTCACAGGGCTGCGAGCCGTCCTCGTACGGGCGCCGCGGATCGGGCAGCTCGGCGGTGAAGACCGAGCCGTGCGGCCCGGCGCCGAACTGTTTGAACTCGGCCCGCCAGGTCAGTGCCAGGGCGCCCGCGGTCTTGCCGTGGTAGGCGTGGCGGAAGCTGACGACGGACCGGTGTCCCGTCGCCGCGCGGGCCACTTTCAGCGCGGCCTCGACGGCTTCCGCGCCGGTCACGGTGGGCAGCACCGCGGGCTCCTGGTAGGGGGACAGCGCGCCCAGTCGGCGGACCATCCGGATCCGTGGATCGGCGGTCAGCTTGCAGCCGGTGTGGACGAGCCGGGTCAGCTGGGCGGCGGCGGCCTCGACGACCGCCGGATGCTGATGGCCCAGGGTGGCCGCCCCGCTGCCGGAGGTGCCGTCGAACCAGGCGGTGCCGTCGTCGGTGCGCAGCCAGGGGCCGTGGCCGGAGCTGAAGGCGGGGCCCGTCGTGGTGCCGGTCGACCGGGCTTCGTACGCCGTGCGTAATCGGTTGCTGTTCATCACAGGGTGACCTCGTGGATCGCGGCCCCGACCGCCCGCAGGACGGCGGTGAAGCCGGGGAAGGACGTGGTGTGGCAGGCGCCGCCGGTGATCGTGGTGCGCCCGGGCAGAGCGGTGGCCAGGGTGGCCGCGGCCATGGCGATGCGGTGGTCCTCGAAACCGGGCACGGTTCCGGCGGACAGCACGGCGGTGCCGCCCGCCCGCGTTCCGTGCACCGTCAGCCCGTCCGGCTCGACGGACACGCGGGCGCCGAAGGCGGCGGCCATCCGCGCGGTCGTGACGAGCCGGTCCGTCTCCTTGAACCGGAGTTCCGCGGCGCAGCCGATCCTCGACGTGCCGGGGAGCCGGGCCGCGACCACGGCGAGCAGCGGCACCTCGTCGATGAGGGCGTGCAGGGTTGCGGGGTCGTCGGCCGTCACCGCCCGGACGCCGTCCAGACCGGCCCTGGTGACGACCGTACCGACGGGTTCGCCGCCGGAGGTGGTGCGCAGGTCCTGGTAGTCGATGGCCGCCCCGGCGCGGCGCAGGACGTCGAAGAAGCCGGTCCTGGTCGGATTCAGGCAGACGCCGGGGATCCGCAGTTCTCCGCCGCCGCCCCACAGCAGGTGCGCGGCGACGGGATAGGCGGCCAGCGACGGGTCGCCGGGAACGTCGATGACGGGCGGCACGGAGCAGGCTCCGCCGTCGTAGCCGACCACGCCGGGGCCCTCGGTCAGCCGGGCGCCGAAGGCGGCGAGCATCCGCTCGGTGTGGTCCCGCGAGCGCACGGGATGGCGCAGTTCGGCCGGTACGCCGGCCGCGACCGCGCCGAGCAGGACCGCCGAACGGGCCTGGGCGCTGCCGACGGCCAGTTCCACCCGCCGGGAGCGGTGCACCCGGCCGCCCACGATCACCGGCAGCCGGCCGGGGCGGCCCAGGTAGCGGATGTCCGCGCCCAGTTCGCCGAGGGGGGTGACGATCCAGTCCATGGGGCGGTGCCGCAGCACGTCGTCCCCGTCCACGACGGCACCGCGTCCCGCGCCCGCGAGCACCCCGATCAGGAGCCGGGCTGCCGCGCTGGAGCCCCCGGTCTCCAGATAGGGGATGCCGTCCGGCCAGTGCGGGATCCCGTCGTGGGGACGCACCTGCTGGGGGACGGGGGCGGCGCGGCGCACGGTGAGGACGTCTCCCTCGACGAGGGTGTCCAGACCGAGCGCCCGCAGGGCCGGGAACAACGCGCGGACCGCGCCGCCCAGGTTGGCGTTGCGGATCGTGAGCCGCCGCGGCGCGCCGGGCAGCAGGGCGGCCAGCAGGGCGCGGTGACTGACCGACTTGTCGCCCGGCACCTCGACGGTGGACGCCGGGTCGCCGGTTCTGCCGCCCTGCACGACGAGGTCGGGCGAGATGGTCGCGGGCCTGTCGGGGCCCTTCACTTCCAGCACGGACACACTCCCATGGCGACCGGACAAGATCGGCCGCCGGAATCGAGACGGACTGGGCGGCACCGCTCAGTACGCGGCCGCCCGGCGGCACGAGGCCGCTGCGCGTATGAGGGGGATTCCTGTACGAGGTTTCCTGCGCGCGGAGTTCCTGTGTGCGGAGTTCCAGCGCGGGATGTTCCGCTGCGCGATGTTCGTGCGATGCGCGCGGAAGGGGGCGGCGGAGCAGGGGCCGCGGCCCCTGCCGCGGCCGGCCGGTCGGCGTCGCTCGGTCAGTGCGTCCAGACGGGCTGTTCGGCGATCTCCAGCACCGTGGCGGTCCAGACGAAACCGACGCCCATGCCGACCAGCAGCACCAGGTCGCCCTCGCGCAACACACCGGTACGCAACTGGTGTTCGAGTGCCAGGAACTGATCGCTGTTGGCGAGGTGGCCGATGCGCCTGCCCCACCGCCAGGCGGTGCGTTCCACGGGAAGCCCCAGCGGTCCGAGGAACGCCCGGGTGAGCATCTCGTGCCCCAGGTTCGACACCAGCACCTGGGCGATGCCGTCCAGCTTGGTGCCCGCCTCGGACAGCGCATGGTCCACCGCGGAGACGACCTGGGCCTCGAAACGGCGCTGCACCTCGGACGAGGAAGTGGTGCGCAGGAAGGCCTTCTTGCGCGGGGTGGCGTCCAGCGGCCCGCGCCGCAGAGACGCCGACGCAAGGGGTTCGTCGCCCCGGTGCATCTGTTCCAGCTCGGAGTCGGCCCGTGTCGCGACGCTCAGGACGCGGGCGGCGCCTTTGCGGCGGGACATCACGACAGCCGCCGCGCCGTCACCGAAGACCATGCCCTTGTTCGTCCGCCATCGGTCGAACTCGCCGTCGAACCGGTCCGCGCAGGTGATCAGCACAGCCGTGTCCGCGTGCTGCACCAGGTGGTTCCTGGCCAGGTCGAGCGCGAACAGGCCGCCGTTGCACCCCTGCCGGATCTCCAGCGCCGGGGCGCCGACACCGACGGCGTACCGCTCCACGTACGACGCCGCGGCCCATTCCTCCGGGCCCTGGCGGTACGCGGTGGCGTGCAACAGGAGGCTGACGTCCTGCGGGCGGTGCGCGGAGCGCAGCAGTGCCTGCCGGCCCGCTCTGACAGCCATCTCGGCCGGTGAGAAACAACTCTCCACGGCCACGGTCTCCATGCGGTCCTTGCGGTTCCAGACCTGTTCGTAGCGGCCGTCCGCGACCGCTTCCGTCACCGTGGTCCGGTCGGCGGGCACGTAGCCGCCGATCCCGGAAAGGTAGACGTCATCCACTGTTGCGACCCCCGTTGGTCGTCATCGATCCCGGCCGTCACCGGTCCGGGCCGTCATCGGTCCTGATCGTCATCGGTCCTGATCGTCACTGGTCGAACAGGTCGGGCTCGTCGCGGAGGACCTGGTCGCGCAGCGGCTGGAAGTTGATCCAGCCCATGTCGTCGTTGCCGAGCTGGTCCCGCGCCGCGCAGGCGGTCCCGTGGTCGATGGGGACCACCGGGCCGGCGGCCTTGGCCAGCAGCTGCGCCTGACACGAGCGCTCCATCGTGATGAACCACCAGGCCGCGGCCTCGACGGAGCGTCCGACGGTGAGCAGCCCGTGGTTGCGCAGGATCACGGCCTTGTGGTCACCGAGGACGGCGGCGATGCGCTTGCCCTCCTCCAGGTCGGTCACCACGCCGTTGTAGTCGTCGTAGAGGCCGTGGTCCTCGTAGAAGGCACAGGCGTCCTGGGTCAGCGGCTCCAGCAGCGCGCCCATGGAGGACAGCGCCCTGCCGTGGAGGGAGTGGCTGTGCGCGGCGGACACCACCTCGGGGCGGGCGCTGTGGATCCGCGAGTGGATGGCGAACGCCGACTCGTTGACGTAGTGGCGGCCCTCGACCACCGCGCCCCGGCCGTCGACGAGGACCAGGTCGCCCCTGCGGATGTGCTGGAAGGAAACCCCGTAGGGGTTGGCCCAGAAAAAGTCCGTGTGCTCAGGATCGCGGGCGGTGATGTGCCCTGCGGTTCCTTCTTCGAATCCGAACCTGCCGAAGAGCCGGAATGCCACCAGAAGGCTCTCCTGACGGTGCTTCCGCTCTTCCTTCACGTCCTCGTAGGACCGCGGCCAGCGAAAGAACAATTGATCTTTCGGTATTGGCTTGAGATCATGAAGACTCATGCGTCGACTCCACCCCCGTGGATTTTGACTGAGCCGATTCTCGCGTATGCCAGGCATCGCCTAGATCGCTTTGGAGGCTACCCCAGAGTTGCTGATCCTTGTCAATCCCGTTATTGCAAAGAGCATCTTTGCGATCGCCTCAATATCATTGCGAACAATGGCCGGATCGCGTTCCCGGAATGATTTCCTCAGGTCGGACAAAAGCGCCATGAGACATCACCCGTAGCGTGGAGTCACAGACTCCTCGATGAAATTTCAACATTAGTTTCGTCACTTTTTGTCCAGAAAATTACGATATACCTTCATAGATGATCAGGTAGTGGCCCTCAAAGTGGTGGCTGGTTCTGCCGCCTGCTCCTTACAGTCGGCATATGCACGCTGCGGTTACTGACTCTGTTCACTCCTTGTGCGACGACTACGTCACCCGCCACGCAGAACTGGACCCGGTCGCCGCCACCGTCCGAGGCATCCCCGGCCAGGAGGGCCGGCTCACCGACTACTCGCCCGAGGGCCACCGTGCCCGCGCCGACCTGAACGCCGCGGCACTGCGCGCCGTGGCAGCCGCCCGGCCGCGGGACGCCGCCGAGGCCACCGCCCGCACGGTCTTCACCGAACGCGTGGGCATGGAGGTGGAGATCCACGAGGCCGGGCTCGACAGCGCCGCGCTCAACGTCATCGAGAGCCCGGTACAGCTCCTGCGCTCGGTCTTCGACCTGATGCCCACCCGCACCCCGGCCGACTGGGCGGTGATCGCGTCCCGGCTGGCCCGATTACCGGAGGCCGTGACGGGTCTTCAGGACGGCCTGCGACACGCCGCCTCCCGCGGCACGGTGGCCGCGTTGCGCCAGGTCACGGGCTGTGCCGCGCAGTGCGACAGCTGGGCGGCGGAGTACTTCACCACCTTGACCGCCGACGCCGACGTACCGGCCGCGCTCCGCGCGGACCTGGACGCGGGCGTGCGGGCGGCCTCCGACGCCTACTCGGGGCTGGCCCGCTTCCTGCGCGACGAACTGGCCCCGGCGGCGCCGGTCCGGGACGCCGTCGGCGCCGACACCTACCGGTTGTGGCTCCGCCACTTCACCGGTGCCGCGCCGGACCCCGTCGAGGTCTACGCCTGGGGCTGGCAGGAGTTCCTCGCCATCGAGGCCGAACTGCGGCAGGTGGCCGACCGGATCGCGCCAGGCGCCGGACCGCGCGGGGCAGCCGCCGCGCTGAATGCCGATCCGGCCTGCCGGGCGGAAGGCACGGAGGCCTTCCGGCGCTGGGCACAGGATCTCTGCGACACGGCGTCGGCCGAGCTGCGCGGGTCGCATTTCGACATCCCCGCGCCCCTGGCGACGCTGGAGTGCCGGATCGCGCCGGCGGGCGGCGGCACGTACTACACCGGCCCCTCGGACGACCTCTCCCGGCCGGGCCGGGTGTGGTGGTCGCTGCCCGCGGGCCGGACCCACCACCCCACCTGGCGCAAGGTCACCACCGTCTACCACGAGGGCGTTCCCGGCCATCATCTGCAGGTCGGCACCGCCGTGCTCCAGGCCGGCCGGCTCAACCGCTTCCAGCGGCTGATGTGCCATGTGTCGGCCCACAGCGAGGGCTGGGCCCTGTACGCGGAGCGGCTGATGAGGGAACTGGGCCACCTCAAGGACGACGCCGCCCTCATGGGCATGCTGGACGCACAGCTGTTCCGCGCGGCACGGGTGGTCGTCGACATCGGTATGCACCTCGAACTGCCCGTCCCGCCCGGTGCCGGCTTCCACGAGGGCGAACGCTGGACGCCCGAGCTGGGCCGGGACTTCCTGCTCACCCGCACGCTCATCGATCCGGGCGGTGTGGACGAGGAGATCGACCGCTACCTGGGCTGGCCGGGCCAGGCGCCCTCGTACAAACTCGGCGAGCGGGTGTGGTGCGCCGCCCGCGACGAGGCGCGCCGCCGCCATGGCCCGGCGTTCGACGCCAGGACCTTCCACACGCGCGCACTGGGTCTGGGCGCCATGGGTCTGGACACGCTGCGCGAAAGTCTGGCGGCCCTGTGACCGACCATTCCGTTTGAGGCTCTTCGCCCGCGCACGACAGCGGCGGAGTATCCGTACATCGCGCAGGCCGTGCCGTCGTTCCACGAAAGGGGCAGCACATGCATTTCCCGCGGAACTGTATTGCGGTCCCGTTCCGGAGAGAAAATCCGCGGCACCGGCAATCCGACGCCTGCTCGGCGTCGAATAGCAGAAGACACTGCCACCCGCTCATATCTGTTCGCCGCAGGTCTCTTCAGAGTTTTTAAGATCCCTTCAGGCGTGCAACCGCCGCTTCACCGGCATGCGGCTGCCCCGAAAGAATCCAGGAATTGGCGGTACGGGCACCATGCTCGATTCCCTCGCGCAGGACATCCTCGCGCACGACCGGCGCACCCCTGACGCTCCGGCGCTGCTGTGGAACGGCAGCACGCTCACCTACGGCGGGCTGGCCGCGCTCGCGGACACGGCCGCCGTCCGGCTCGCCGCGCCGGACCTCCGCGGGGACGCCCCCATAGCGGTCCGCGCGGTGAAGTCCCCCGCGTCGCTCGCCCTGGTGCTGGCCTGTCTGCTCGCCCGGCGGACCGCTCTGCTGCTCTCCCCCGACCTGGGCCGGCTGGCCGCGGCCCGGCTGGCGGAACGGGCGGGCTGCGTCGGCCTGCTGGCGCCGGGCGCGGACGCGGAGGCCGCGCTCGAACCGGTCCCGGCGCCCGCCCGGCCCGCGCCACCCGGCTCCGCCCTGCTGCTCACCACCTCGGGCTCGACGAAACTGCCGAAGACCGTCTGTCTGAGCCACACCGCGCTGGACCGGTTCACCCGCTGGGCCGGGAGCGCCTTCCCTCTCGGCGCGGGCCACCGGGTGCTCAGCTACGCCCCGCTGAACTTCGACCTCAGTCTCTTCGACGTCTGGGCGACCCTGCGGCACGGCGGCTGTGTGATCCCGGTGGACCCCGGCCGGGCCGCCGATCCGCGTCACCTGGCAGGGCTGTTCAGGGAGACCGGGCCCGAGGTCGTCCAGGCGGTGCCGATGCTGTTCCGGCTGCTGGCCGGGGCCGGGCCGGACGCGGAGCCCTTCAGCTCGGTCCGCCATGTGCTGCTCACCGGCGAGCACACCCCGCGTTCCCTGCGCGGCCGACTGGCCCGGTTGTTCCCGCGGGCGGAGTTCCACAACGTGTACGGCTGCACGGAGACCAACGACAGCCTGCTGTACTCGTGCGGCGCGCGGGAGGTGGCCGACCTGGAGGAGCTGCCGCTGGGCGGTCCGCTGCCGGGCGCCCGTGTCCGGCTGGTCGGCGACGGCCGTGAACTGGAGGGGCCCGGCACCGGCGAACTGTTCGTGCACACCCCGTTCCAGGCGGACGGCTACCTGGGCGCGGACGACGGCGACGACAGGTTCGTACGTCCCGCGCCGGGCACCTCGGAGCCGGTCTGGTTCCGGACCGGCGATCTGGTCCGGCGCGACAGCGAGGGCGGGTTGACCCTCGTCGGGCGCGACGACTTCCAGGTCAAGGTGGGCGGCGTCCGGGTCAGCCCGGAGGCGGTGGAGCAGGTGGCGCAGAGCCATCCCGAGGTCATGGAGGCAGCGGTGGTCGCGCTCGCGGCGCCCGGCCCCGGCACCCGCCTGCACGCCCTGGTGCGGGTCGCCCCCGACTGCGCGGTCACCGGCCTGCAACTGCTCACGCACTGCTCCGCCTGGCTGCCCCGGGCGGCCGTCCCCACCGTCCACCTCACCCGCGAACCACTGCCCACCGGCATCACGGGCAAGGTCGACCGCGCCCGGGTGCGGTCCGTCCTCACGGCCGGGCACCACGCCACGCCGAACCGACCCACGCGACCGGAGTCCTCAGCATGAACCTGCGGCACGAGATCACCCAGCACATCGTCGCCACCTACCTGCCCGACACCTCCGCCGCGGACCTGGAGCCGTCGCTCGACCTGTTCGACACGGGGGTGGTGAACAGCCTCCAACTGCTGGAGCTCATCGGCTGGCTGCGGGAGCGCTACCGCCTCCCGATCGAGGACCTGGACCTGTCGCTCCAGTCCTTCCGGTCGGTGGCGGCCATCCAGGACCTCATCGAGACGAACACGCCCACCGGCACCGGTGACACCGCCGGCGCCTCCGGCGGAAAGACGCACTAGGGGAACGACATGCTGATACGCACGAAGGAAGAGGCTCCGGTCGTCGAGTGGGGCAACGGCCTGAGCCACCGCCTGCTGCTGCGGGCCGACCGGATGGGCTTCTCCTTCTGCCACACGGTGGTACGGGCGGGCACGAAGTCCCGCCTTGAGTACCGCAGGCACCTCGAGGCCTGCTACTGCATCACCGGGCAGGGGTGGATCTCCCTGCCCGACGGGAGCGCCACCCATGAGCTGCGCCCGGGCGTCCTCTACGCCCTGGACCGGCACGACGCGCACTTCCTGATCGCCGCGCCGGGCGCCGACCTGGAGCTGATCAGCGTCTTCAACCCGCCTCTGCGGGGCGACGAACGGCACAACCTGGACCAGGACGAGTTCTCGCACTACTGACGGGCCACCGGCCACTGAACGGGTTACTGACGGGGTCACCATGAGGCACTGGACAGACGAGCAGAGGGCGCTGCGGACCACCGCGGAGGCCGTCGGCGCCGACCTGGGCGCCGGACATGTGGAGCGGGACACGCACGGCGAGTTCGCGTGGGACGGCTGGAGACACCTGCGCGGCATCGGGCTCTTCGGGACGCCGTTCGACAGCGCCTGGGGCGGTGCGGGCCTCGACCTGCCGACCTTGATGTACGTCTTCGAGGGCCTGGGATACGGGTGCCCCGACGCCGGGCTCGTCTTCTCCGCGTGCACCCACATCGTGAGCACCGGTGTTCCTCTCCAGCGCTTCGGTTCCAAGGAGCTGAAGGCCCGCCACCTGCCGAGGGTGTGCGCGGGCGACGTGATCGGGGCGCACGCGATCACCGAGCCGGACGGCGGCTCCGACGTGCTGGCGATGCGCACCACGGCCAGGCGGGACGGCGAGGAGTTCGTGCTCGACGGCAGCAAGGCCTTCGTGACCAACGGTCCGATCGCCGACCTCGTGGTGGTGTACGCCCGTACCGGAGCTCCCGGACACCTCGACGGCATCACCGCGTTCCTGGTCCCGACGGACACCGCGGGCGTGGCGCACGGCCGCCCCCTGACCAAGATGGGCCTGCGCACGTCACCGCTGTCCGAACTCTTCCTGTCGGACGTCCGGATACCCCGCTCGCACGTGCTGGGCACGGTGGGATCCGGGTTCCTGGTCCTCGACGAGGTCATGAAGTGGGAGATCCTCTGCGGCTTCGCCGGGATCCTCGGCGAGATGCAGCACCGGCTGGAGCGCTGCGTCGAACACGCCCGCGGACGCAGCCAGTTCGGCCGGCACATCGGCGCCAACCAGGCGGTCTCGCACCGCATCGTCGACATGCAGATAGGCCTGGAGACCTCCAGGAAGTGGCTCTACGACACGGCGGACAAATTCACCGCCGGGCAGAGCGTCGCCACCGACCTGGCCATCACCAAGCTCGTGGTGAGCGAGGCCAACGTCGCCTCCGCGCTGGCCGCCGTGCAGATCTTCGGAGGACACGGCTACACCGCGGAGTACGGCCTCGAAGGGGACCTGCGCAACGCGGTCGCCGGAACGATCTACTCGGGCACCTCCGAGATCCAGCGCGAGCGGCTGGCGGCCTTCCTGGGACTGACCCGGGCCGCGGCCCGAGGGGTGAAGGACGCCCGAGGTGTGAAGGAGCAGACGACATGACGACCGGGATCCGCACGGGGCTGCGGCCCACGCAGTTCCTGGACCACGAGTCCCCGGTGGTGCGGGAGTTCGTGCGCGAAGCCCTGCGCACGACGGATCCCGGCAGTCCGGTGGATGCCGCCGTGGCCCTCTACTACGCCGTCCGCGACGGCATCCGCTACGACGTGTACGACTGCGACCTGTCCGCCGACGGCCTCCGGGCCAGCAGCGTCATCGAACGCGGCGCCGGGTTCTGCGTCCACAAGTCCATCGTCTACGCCGCCGCGGTACGCGTCGTCGGCATCGAGAGCCGGCTCGTCTACGCGGACGTGCGCAACCATCTCGCCTCGCCGCGGCTGCGCACGCTGATGGGCGGTGACGTCTTCCGCTTCCACAGCCTGACCTCCGTACGGCTCAACGAGGCCTGGGTCAGGGCGACTCCGGTGTTCAACGCACTGCTGTGCACGCTGTACGGCATCAAGCCGCTCGACTTCGACGGACGGGCGGACAGCTACTACCACCCCTACGACGAGCAGGGCCGGCGCCACATGGAGTTCCTGGCCATGCGGGGCGAGTTCGACGACTTCCCGTACGCGGAGGTCGTCGGGGGCATCCGGGAGGCGCACCCCCTGCTGTTCGCGGGCTCGCACACCACGACCACGGGCTCGCTCGTGTCCGAAGCGACCGAAACGACCGGCACGGACCCGGTGGAGGGACCCTGACATGCGAAGGACGAAGTTCCTGCTGGGCGAGGAAGACACGCCCACGCACTGGTACAACCTCGCGGCGGACCTGCCGGGGGGCCCGCTGCACGCCGCCCTCAACCCCGCGACCCGGGAGCCGCTGACCCGCACGGAGATGGCGGCCACCATGCCCGAACCGCTGATCGACCAGGAGTTGAGCACCGCCCGGGAGATCGAGATACCCGAGGAGGTGCGCCGTATCTACACCTTGTGGCGCCCCTCCCCCTTGGTGCGGGCGCACCGGCTGGAGCGTGCCCTGGACACCCCGGCCCGTATCTACTACAAGTACGAGGGTGGCGCCCCGACGGGCAGCCACAAGCCCAACACCGGTGTTCCGCAGGCGTACTACAACAAGCTGGCGGGCCGGACCGGGCTGGTCACCGAGACCGGCGCCGGTCAGTGGGGCAGCGCGGCGGCCCTGGGCGCGGCGTTCTTCGGCATGACCGCCAAGGTCTTCATGGTCAAGGTGAGTTATCGGCAGAAGCCCTACCGCCGGGCGCTGATGGAGACCTACGGCACCGAGTGCGTGGCGAGCCCCAGCACACGGACGGCGGTCGGCCGCAAGATCCTCGCCGACGACCCGGACAACCCCGGCAGCCTCGGCATCGCCACCTCCGAGGCGTTGGAGACGGCCGCCGGGGACCGGTCACTGGGGTACGTGCTCGGCAGCGCCGCCAACCATGTGCTGCTGCACCAGACCGTGATCGGCCAGGAGGCCGTGCGGCAGATGGAACTGGCCGGGGACCACCCGGACGTCGTCATCGGCTGTGCGGGCGGCGGCAGCAACCTGGCCGGGCTGGCCTTCCCGTTCCTGGGCGCCCGGCTGCGGGGCGGCAGGCCCGTGCGGATCATCGCCGTGGAGCCCGCCGCCTGCCCCACCCTGACCCGGGGGACGATCGCCTACGACTACGCCGACTCGGCCGGGCTCGGCCCGCTGTTCCGGATGCACACCCTCGGCCACGGCTTCGTACCGCCGCCGGTGCACGCCGGAGGGCTGCGGGCCCACGGCATCGGCCCTGCGGTGAGCCGGGCCGTCGAGGACGGGCTGATCGAGGCGACGGCCGTGGGCCAGGTCGCCTGCCTGGAGGCGGGCGTCCGGTTCGCCCGTACCGAGGGCATCCTGCCGGCCCCGGAGTCCACCCACGCCCTTCGGGTCGCCATCGACGAGGCGCTGCGCTGCCGCGAGGAGGGGCGCTCCCGGGCCATCCTGTTCGGCCTGTCCGGACACGGGCACTTCGATCTGGCGGCCTACCAGAAGTACGCCGCGGGCGAGTTGACCGACGGCGAGGCCGACAGCCACGGGCTGGCGCTGGCCGCCGCCGGCATCCCGGGGGCGGGCGTGGCATGAGCGCCCGGCCGTCCCCCGCCTACGCCGCCCGCGCCACGGACCCGGCCACCCGGGTCGCCGTGGTGGACGCCGACGGCATGGGCGCCTTCCTGCCCGGCGCGCTGGCCCGCGAGGGCGTACGGAGCGTCCTGGTGCGGTCGGACGCCCCGAACCCGCACCTGGCGAACCAGCCGGACCGGACCGACCGGCCTCCGGAGGTCACGCACCGCGGTGACCTGGCCGCCACGGCCGACGCGCTGCGCCGGTACGGGGTGGACCGTGTCGTCGCCGGCGCCGAGTCGGGCGTCCTGCTGGCCGACGCGCTGTCCGCCGAACTCGGCACGCCGGGCCATGGCATGAGCCGGCCGTCGGCCCGGCGGGACAAGTACGAGATGGCCTGCGCGGTGCGGGAGTCCGGGCAGTCCACGGCGGCGTGTCTCGCGACCGACAGCGCCGACGAGGTGGTCGCGTGGGCACGCGGGCACGGCCGGTGGCCGGTCGTGCTCAAGCCACTGGCCAGCGCCGGTACGGACAACGTCCTGTTCTGCCGTTCGGAGGCGGAGCTGCGGGCCGGGGTCGCGGCCATCACGGCCGGCCGCGACCGGTACGGCGGCCGGAACGTCGCCGTGCTCGTCCAGGAGCATCTGGCGGGCGCGGAGTACTTCGTCAACACCGTCAGCAGCGGTGGCGTACACCATGTGGTCGAGGTGTGGCGCTATCACAAGCGGCCGGTCGGCGACCGGCCGATGTACGACCACGAGGAGCCCGTGCCCCCGGACGACCCGGTGGTCGGCGTGCTGACGGCGTACACGCTGCGGGTGCTCGACGCGCTGGAGATCCGCAACGGGGCGGCCCACACCGAGGTGATCACGACCGGGCGGGGGCCCGTCCTGGTGGAGTGCGCGGCACGCCACGGCGGTTCGCACACGCCGTCCGTGGTGTCGCGGTTCCTGGGCACGGACCAGCTGGCGTGTCTGGCGCGCGCCCTCGCCCACCCCGAGGAGGCCGCGCGCGGGCAGCTGCCGCGCTATCGGCCGCGCGCCCATCTGCGGTACGTCACCCTCCGCTCGCCCCGGACCGGCGGCCCGCTGTCCGCCGAGCGGTTCGCGCCGGTACGCGCCCTGGGCACGTTCGTCGAGATGGCGCTGACCATGCCGGAGGGCACCGTGCTGCCGCGCACGACGGACCTCGCCTCGTCCCCCGGCTACGTCTACCTGGGCTCCGCCGACCCGGCCCGCGTGGCGGCGGACCACCGGCGGCTGCGCGCGCTGGAGCGCGCCGACCTGTACGAGGGCCCCCGGCGGTAGGGGCCGCCAACCCACCCGGCGAAAGGCATGGAGACCAATGATCAGGACGAACGAGACCCTTTCCGGTCTCTCCGAGTACCCCGCCAACTGGACGCACACCGCCAAACTGATCTTCCCCGGCCCGCCGTTGGCCGTACCGGGGGCCTGTCTGAAGTGGTACGACATCCGCCGCGCCGACGACAAGGCGGCCCCGCACGTCACGGACGAGGCCCGCACGTTCCTGACCGGGCAGGTCGCGGCCGAGGAGCTCGATTTCCGGGGGGAGTTGGGGTTCGTGCTGCTGCACCTGGACGGCGGCAAGTACTACATGCTCGTCTGTGTGTGGCGGGACCGGGACGAGATGTGGCAGAGCCTGTTCCACAAGGACGACGGCGGTTTCCTGCCCTACCCGCCCAAGCCGGGACTGCTGCGGCCCACCCAGAACGTCGTCGAGCTGGACGCCACCTCGCACGAGCGGCGCGGCTGGTCGCGCTATCTGCGCTCGGCCCGTGACACCGCCGCGAAACAGGCGTACCTGGACGACGCGTGCACCGGGGAGCTGGTGTAGCCGATGCCGTGGACGACAGCGCCGCCCCGGAGGCTGGTCATCCTCGGGGTGGCCGCGAGCGACTGCCATGTCGTGGCCAACCAGCTCATCGCCCGCTTCCTGCGGGACGAGGGCTTCGAGGTGGAGAACCTCGGGGCCTGCACGCCCGTCGAGGAGTTCGCCCGGGCCTGCGTACGGCGTCCGGAGGCGGAGGCGCTCCTGGTGGGCAGCCTGAACGGGCACATCCACGAGGATCTGCGGGGCCTGCGGGAGGCGAAGAGGTCGGGGCGCGTCCACTGCCCGGTGGTGGTCGGCGGGAACCTCTCCGTGGGAAGCAGCAAGAGTCTGTCGTCGGACCGGCGGCTGTACGCCCTGGGGGTGGACCGGATCGTCCGCGACCCGGCCACCCTCCCCACGGTGCTGGCCGAACTGCGCACCGCGGGCGGGCACTTCACCGTCGACCGGGCCGTCGCGGATCGCGCCGTCTCCGGGCAGGCCGTCGGCGCGCAGCCCGCGTGGTCCGGACCCGCCCGCGTCTCATGACCGGGCCGCCGTCGGCCGGGCACTCCGGGGTCGCGGGTCCCGGCCGGAGCACCGGATCCGGGACGGCCCTCCCGAGTCTGCGGGAGTCCGTCGCCTACGTCGCCGCGCTGGGCAAGCCCGGTGTGGCGCAGGTCCTGGCGGCGGCCCGCAACCGCGGCCGGGTGGCGGTCCAGCCCCGGTGCGGGGTGGCCCGGCACGACGGCATGCGGGCCCTGTTGCGCTCCCTGGAGGCGGAGGCCGCACCGGACGTGCTCAGCCTGACCGTCGACTCGCACACCCGGCTGCGGCGCTTCGAGGAGGCGGAGCGGCTGCTGGGCACCCGCCCGCAGGAGCTCAACGGCTACCCGCTGGTGGCCCACGGCTGGCGGCGGGCCCGGGACCTGAACGAGGCGGTCGCCGCGCCCCTGGAGGTACGGCACGGCTCGCCCGAGCCGCAGCGGCTCTTCGACGTGGCCGTGGCCGGAGGGATCACCTCGTTCGAGGGAGGTGGCATCTCCTACAACCTGCCCTACTCCAAGCAGGTGCCTCTGGCGGTGTCACTGGCGGCCTGGGACCGCGTGGACCGTCGCTGCGGCGAACTGGCCGAGCTGGGACTGGTGGTGGACCGCGAACTGTTCGGCACGCTCACCGCCGTCCTGGTCCCGCCGTCGATCAGCCTCGCGGTCAGCGTGCTCGAAGCGGTACTGGCCGCGCGGGCCGGAGTGCGCTGCCTGTCGGTCGCGTACCCCCAGGGCGGCCATCTGGAACAGGACGTGGCCGCGCTCACCGCCATCCCCGTACTCGCCGAGCGCTATCTGCCGCCGCACGTCGCGGTCCACCCCGTACTGCACGAGTTCATGGGCGTCTTCCCCCGCGCGCGCCGCCACGCCGAGGATCTGATCCTGTACGGCGCGCTGGTGGCCCGGCTGGGCAGGGCCTCGAAAATCATCACCAAGACCCATCAGGAGGCGGCCGGAATCCCGGACGTGCGGGCGAACATCGAAGGGGTGCGGCTGGCCGACCGGGCCAACTCCCCGCTCCTGGACTTCCTCTCGGCGGACGAGGACCGGGTCCGCGAGGAGCGCCGCTGGATCCTGGCGGAGGTCGCCGAGATCGTCGGACCGGTGCTGGAGGGGCGCGCGGCCACGTCCGCGGCGGTCGCCGGGGCGATCGTCGAGGCCTTCGCCGACGGCACGCTCGACATCCCGTTCAGCGCCAGCCGTTTCGCGAGGTCGCAGATCGTCCCCCGCCGCGACCCCGAGGGGGCGATCCGGTACCTGCGCGCGGGGGCCCTGCCTCTGTCCGCGGAGTCGCTGCGACGCCAGCGCGACCTGCTGGCGGGGCCGCACGGCTCCCTGCCACCGTCGGCGGCCTCGCTCCCCGAGATCCTGCTCGCCGACATCAACTACTTCCCCAGCCTGTTCCGCGAGGAGCCCGAAGTCCGCGATGAACCCGAAGTCCGCGAGGAGCCCGAATGAGGAATCCCAAGCGCGTCCTGCTCATCGGCGGCACACCGAAACACCTGCGGAAGGCGGCGGACCTCGGACTCGGGGTGGTGTACGTCCAGTTCGAGGACGAGTTCGCGCCCGAGCAGCGGTCCCTGGCCGAGGCCGTCCTCCTCACCGACTACACCGACTGGCGGTCCCTGCGACCGCTGGTGGAGTCGGCGTACGAGAACTGGGGCTTCTCGGCCGCCGTGTCGCTCACCGAACCCGGGCTCGACCCGGCCGCCCGGGTGAACGACCTGCTGGGTCTCGGCGGAACGCCCTACGAGGTCAGCCACCGCTTCACCGACAAGTGGCTCATGCGCCGCCGGCTCGCCGACGGACCACAGGTGGGCGCCCGCCGGGTCGCCGCCGAACTGCTCACCGAGGACGCCGACTTGGACCGGTTCGGAGCCGCGCACGGCTACCCCTTCATCGTGAAGCCCACCAGCGGCACGGCGAGCTTCGGCGTCGTCAAGGTGGAGGGCGCGGATGCGCTCGCAGCGGCCCGGCAGCGGATCCGGCGGCTGCACACGGCCACGGAACATCCGCTGACCGGTGCGTACGACATCGAACAGTTCATGATGGAGGAGTACGTCCCGGGGCCGCTGTACAGCGTGGAGACCTTCAGCTTCGACGGGCGGCACGTGGTGCTCACCGTCACCGAGGCCATCACCCGGCCGCGGACCCACGTACACGTGGGCCACGCCCTGCCGGCCCGGCTGTCCGCCGAGGACGAGGAGCGCATGGCCGACACCGCCCGGCGGTTCCTCCGGGCGATGGGGTTCCGGGACGGCCCCGCGCACACGGAGATCATCCTCAGCCCGCAGGGCCCGGTGATCTGCGAGTCGCAGAACCGGGTGGGCGGTGCCCTGCTCACCGACATGATCGACGCCGTGTACGGGCACGACGCACAGTCCCTGGCCCTCTCCTGGGCCCTGGGTCTGGCGGACCCGCTGCCCGGGCGCCCGGTGGCCCGGGGCGCCGCCGCGAGCTGGCTGGTGGTGGCCGAGGAGGGCAGGGTCGAGCGCGTCGAGGGTGTCGACCGGGTACGCGCCGACCCGGACACCCTCGCGGTGAGCCTCGGGGTGGCTCCGGGTGACCTGGTGCGCCCGTTGGAGGGCCAGTGGGACGGCCTGGGCCACATCTCGGCTCTCGGCCCCGACACCGACGCCGCGATCGACGCGTGCCGACGCAACCTGCGGGAGATCAGGATCCACACCCGTGCGGCCTGAGGACCGGACACGACGGCGGCGCGGTAGCAGCAACTCACAGCCTTCGTTGGTGACTTGGCCGCTGATGCTGCGGCTGGTCACCATCGTCGGAGCCTCCGCCAGTTTCTTCCTGCTGCTGTCGGTCGTCCCTCTGTACGCCGAGGAGTCCGGGGGCGGGAGCGGCGCGGCGGGGCTGTCCACGAGCGCGCTGATGCTGGCGACCGTCTGCGGCGAACTGGCTGCGCCCCGCCTCACGGCCCGCTTCGGCTACCGTCTCGTGCTGGCGACCGGGCTGGTCCTGCTGGGCGCGCCCTCGCTGCTGCTGACCGTGTCGCACAGCGTGGGCTCGATCGTGGCCGTCTGCCTCGCGCGCGGTGCGGGCTTCGCGTTGACCGTGGTCGGTGGCGGCGCCCTGACGGCGGTGCTGATACCCCCCGAGCGGCGCGGCGAGGGCCTGGCCCTGGTGGGTGTCGTATCCGGGGCGCAGTCGGTGGTGGCTCTCCCCCTGGGCGTGTGGCTGGCCCAACACGCCGGATTCAGCGCGGTGTTCGTCGTCGCGGCCGTTCTCCCGCTCGCCACCGTCCCCGCGGTGGCCGGCCTTCCCCGGCGTGAACCGGCCGCGCAGAAGCCGTTGGGCATGGTCGACGGTTTCCGCACCCCGGCGCTGGCCCTGCCGGCCGCGGTCTTCGCGACCACCGCGCTGGGGGCGGGGATCATCGCCACGTTCCTGCCGCTGGCCGTGCCACCGGACCGGGCGGGACTGGTCTCGGCGGCGCTGTTCCTGCACACCGCCGCCGCGATCGGGGCCCGCTGGGTGGCGGGCCGGTACGGCGACCGCCACGGTCCTGCCGGTCTGGTCGTCCCCGGTCTGCTGCTGTGCGCCGGCGGCATGCTGGCCACCGCGCCGACGGGCAGCGCCGCGGCCGTTCTCGTCGGCATGGCCCTCTTCGGCACCGGCTTCGGCATCGCGCAGAACGCCACCCAGACACTGATGTACGCCCGCGTTCCCCCGTCGGGCTACGGCGTGGCCAGCGCTCTGTGGAACTTCGCCTACGACGCGGGGATGGGCCTCGGCGCCGTCTTCTTCGGCCTCCTCAGCGCGGGAACGAGTTACTCGGTGGCCTTCGCCGCGACCGGCGCCCTCATGACGGCCGCACTGGTCCCGGCCTGGTACGACCACCGGCTGTTCCACCCAGGCGCGTCCACCCCCGAAACCCCGTCCGACGCGAAGGACCGCTCCACGGACTCACGCTCGTGACCGACTCGGCTTGGCCCCCGGCAACCTGTGAATCTGACGAACCCGTGTTTGAAAACGCCGGCACGGAACACTCGGATGTCCTGACACAGTCTTTATACGACCAGGTAGGAGACACAATCATGGGCATCATCGCCTGGATACTCATCGGTCTGCTCGCGGGCCTCATCGCCAAGGCGCTCATGCCCGGCAAGGACCCGGGCGGCATCATCATCACGATGCTCATCGGTATCGCCGGAGGTCTCCTCGGCGGCTGGCTCGGCAAGGTGATCTTCGGCGTCGACTCCATCGACGGCTTCTTCGACATCTCGACCTGGATCGCCGCCATCGTCGGCTCGCTCATCCTGCTCGCCCTGTACCGGGTCATCGCGGGTAACCGCCGCCACGCCTGACCCCGCGCCCGCAAGCGCTGCACCAGACGGCTCCGCCCTCCCACCGGGAGGGCGGAGCCGTTTCGCACGGCGGACCACTCCGGGCGCGAACCCCGCCCGAAGACTTCCGCGAGACGGAAGGGGCATTGCGGCCCGCTGACGCTCTCCCCGACGATGCCACCACCCATCAGAGACGGGAGCAGCAAAGATGCCGCACACCACCGCCTTCGCCAGGAACCAGTGGTACGTAGCCGCCTACGCCCATGAGGTCGGGCGGGAGTTGCTCGGGCGGACCGTTCTCGGGGAGCCGCTCGTCTTCTACCGGACCGAGGACGACGGCCGGCCCGTCGCCCTGCACGACCGGTGTGTGCACCGCCGTTATCCGCTGTCCGCCAGCGGGCTCGACGGCGACCGGATCGTCTGCGGGTACCACGGCTTCACGTACGACACGACGGGTGCGTGCGTGTACGTGCCCGGTCAGAAACGGGTCCCGCGCACCGCCCGCGTCGCCGCCTACCCGGTGGTCGAGCGGGACGCCCTGATCTGGGTGTGGGTCGGCGACCCCGCCCTCGCCGACCCGGAGGTCGTACCGCGGGCCAGGCACCTCGACTCCCCCGGCTGGGTCACCGTCAGCGGGATGGAGCCGATCGACGCCGACTACGGGCTCCTCGTCGACAACCTCCTCGACCTGTCCCACGAGACGTATCTGCACGGCGGTTACATCGGCACCCCCGAGGTCGCCGAGACGCCCATCACCACCGAGGTGGACGAGGGCGCGGGCATCGTGCGGGTCAGCCGGCGCATGGCCGACGCCGCATGCCCGCCCTTCTACGCCAAGTCGACCGGTATCAAAGGGCGGATCACCCGCTGGCAGGACATCGAGTACCACGCGCCGTGTCTGTATCTGCTGCACAGCCGGATCGCGCCGGTCGGTGTCGTGCCCGAATCCGACGGCAGCGACCCGAACGGCTTCCACACGGAGATCACGTACGCCATCACCCCGTCCGCCGACGGCAAGGTGTACGACTTCTGGATGGTCTCGCGCGACTGGGCGACCGACGACGCCGAGGTCACCGAGTTCCTGCGGGCCAACAACCACACCGTCGTGATGCAGGACGTCGACGCGCTCAACCTGCTGCAGAAGACGCTCGGCACCGAGCGGAGCGGCTACCAGGAGCTGAGCATCAACATCGACACCGGCGGTCTGGCCGCCCGCCGTATCCTCGCCCGGCTGGTCGAGGAGGGCGACAAGCCCGTGGAGAAGGCGCTGTGAGCAGCTGCACCGGTGAGGTCTACCGCATCGACTGGCTGCCGGGCACCGACGTGCTCCACGGCACCTGTCACTGCGGGGCCGAGCACACCGCCGAGGACCCGGTCGCGATGTGGGAGTGGATGCTCGGCCACCCCGAAGGACACATGCCTGAAGGACACATGCCCGAACGACACACGCCCGGGGGACACCGCTCATGACCTCGTACGAAACCTACGAGGCCAATGCGGCCCACGAAGCCGAACTCGTCGTCGGACAAAGGGACGTGGCGGCCGACGGTGTGCTCGCCCTCACCCTGCGCCATCCGTTCGGGGAGGAGCTGCCCGGCTGGGAACCGGGCGCCCACATCGACGTACTCCTGGGGCCCGACCTGGAGCGGCAGTACTCCCTGTGCAGCGATCCCGCCGACCGGCGCGCGTGGCGCGTCGCGGTACTGCGGGAGCCCGAGGGACGCGGTGGATCCGCCCATGTGCACGGGCAGGTGCGGGAGGGCGACAAGGTCCGGGTGCGGGGGCCGCGCAATCACTTCGCCCTGAAGCCGTCACCCCGCTACCTCTTCGTCGCGGGCGGCATCGGCATCACCCCGATCCTGCCGATGCTGGCCGCGGCCGAGACGGCGGGCGCCGACTGGACCCTGCTGTACGGCGGCCGGACCCGCGACTCCATGGCCTTCCAGGAGGAGTTGGAGCCCTACGGGGACCGGGTGCGTGTCCTTCCGCAGGACGAGTACGGGCTGCTCGATCTCGCCGGCGCGCTCGGCGGCACCCCGCGGCCGGACACGCTCGTCTACTGCTGCGGCCCCGGTCCGCTGCTGGACGCCGTGGAGGAGCGGTGCGCGGGCTGGCCGAGCGGCACCCTGCACGTCGAGCGCTTCCAGCCCAGGGACCGACAAGTGACGACCCCTCAGGAAGCCTCAGGTGACGTCGAGTTCGATGTCGTTCTGGAGCGGTCGGGGCGCACTCTCACCGTGCCCGCCGACGCCACCGTGCTCGACACCGTGCGCGCGGCGGGCGTCGAGGTGCTCTTCTCCTGCACCGAGGGCACCTGCGGGACCTGTGAGACGGACGTCCTCGACGGCACGGCCGACCACCGGGACTCGGTGCTCACCGACGAGGAGCGGGCGGCCGGCGAGACCATGCTCATCTGTGTGTCCCGGTGCCTCGGGAAGCGCCTCGTGCTCGACCTGTGATCCGCAGGTCCGCCTCGATCCGGGCGACCGTGGCCAGCAGATGGGGCAGCAGGTCACGGCGTACGGACTCCACCGAGTTGCGGCTGGCGTGCACGGGGATGTTGACCGCCGCCACCACCTCGCCGTCCCGGTCGCGCACCGGGACGGCGACCGAGCGCAGCCCCTCCTCCAGTTCCTGGTCGACGATCGCGTACCCCTGACGGCGTACCCGGCGCAGTTCGGTGCGCAGCAGTTCGGGCGAGACGATCGTGCGGGCGGTCAGGGGGCCGAGGTCCGCGCGTGACAGCCGGGTGTCGATCTCCTCGTCGGGCAGCTGCGCGAGCAGCACCCGCCCGACCGAGGTGACATGGGCGGGAAAGCGGCTGCCGACGGTGATGGTCGCGGTCATGATGCGGTGCGTCGGTACGCGGGCGACGTAGACGATGTCGTCGCCGTCGAGGACGCACAGGGACGACGACTCCTTTATCTGCGCGACGAGTTGCTCCAGGTGCGGCTCGGCGATCTCCGGCAGGGTGACACTGGAGAGGTAGGAGTATCCGAGTTCCAGGACGCGCGGGGTGAGCCGGAACATCCGGCCGTCCGTCTCCACGTATCCCAGGTCGAAGAGGGTCAGCAGGAAGCGGCGGGCCGCCGCGCGGGTCAGGTCGCTGACCCGCGCCACCTCGCTGAGCGTCAGCTCCGGATGGTCGGCGTCGAAGGCGCGGATGACCGCGAGGCCGCGCTCGAAGGAACGGACGAAATGCGGTTCGCGATCTCCAGCAGGCATCGTCGCCTCCACGGGACGCACGGGGGTGCGCTCTGCGCACGCTAGGAGCACAGATCGGCAACTGTCAACGACCGTGCGCGTCAAGGGCATTGACCTGTTCCACGGCCAGGTTCTACGTTCCCGCTGAGCACTTCTGTGCGGTCTGCGCACAGCCTGTCGAAGAACTGTCCCGATCGTTTCAGTAGGGGGAGTGATGCGTCGTCTGCTCATCGGTCTCGTGACCGGCGCCCTGTTCGTCGCCGCGACGGCCTGCGGTTCGTCCGACTCCTCCGGGTCGGACGACAAGGACAAGGCGTCCGGCGGTACCACCACGGTCAAGGTCGGCGTCATCCCCATCATCGACGTCGCCCCGCTGTATCTGGGCCAGAAGAAGGGCTTCTACAGCGAGCGGGGCATCAAGCTGTCCCTGACGAGCGCGCAGGGCGGGGCGGCGATCGTGCCCGGCGTGGTCTCGGGCCAGTTCGACTTCGGCTTCAGCAACATGACGTCCCTGCTGATCGCCCAGTCCAAGAACGTGCCGGTCAAGGCCGTGGTGAACGGTGTCGCGTCCACCGGCAAGCAGGGTGCCGACTTCGCGGAGCTGGCCGTGAAGAAGGGCAGTCCCCTCAAGTCCGCCAAGGACGTGGAGGGCAAGAAGGTCGCCGCGAACACGCTCAACAACATCTGTGACACCTCGACCAGGGAGTCGGTCCGCAAGGACGGCGGTGACCCGTCCAAGGTGAAGTTCGTGGAGATGCCCTTCGACCAGATGCCGGCCGCGCTCGAAGGCGGTCAGGTGGACGCCGCCTGTGTCGTGGAACCCGCGCTCGCGAGCATCAAGGCGCAGGGCGGCACCTCCATCGCGTCGCTCTTCGTCGACGTGTCCCCCGACCTCACCGTGGCCATGTTCTTCTCCTCGCAGAACTACGTGCAGAAGAACCCGGAGATGGTGAAGAAGTTCCAGGCGGCGACCATCGAGTCCCTGGAGTACGCGGACAAGCACCCGGCGGAGGTCCGCGAGATCATCACCACGTACACGAAGATCCCGAAGCCGCTGGTGGAGTCGCTGATCCTGCCGCGGTGGCCCGCCGAGCCGGACCGCCGTTCCATCGAGAGGCTGGCCGAACTGGGGCAGCAGGACGGCCTGTTCGAGAAGGAGCCGGACCTGGACAAGCTCCTTCCGTGAGGGGCGCCAACGCCCTGCTGGGCGCCTGCGGGCTCGCGGCCTTCCTCGCCCTCGGCGAGGCGGTGCCGCGGCTCGGCCTGGTCGACGAGGACTACTTCCCGCCGACCAGCCGCATCGCCGACGCGCTCGCCGGCGAACTGTCCGACGACGCGTTCTGGACCGCGCTCGGGGACACCCTGACCGGCTGGGCGATCGGGCTCGTGATCGCGGTGGGCGCGGGCATCGTCGCGGGCGTCCTGATCTCGGTCACACCGTATCTGCGCGAGGCGACCGCCTCGACGATCGAGTTCCTGCGCCCGATCCCGTCGGTCGCGCTGATCCCGCTCGCCGTGCTGCTGTACGGCACCGAACTGCGCTCGGTGCTCCTGCTGGTCGTCTACGCGTCGTTCTGGCAGGTCCTCGTCCAGGTCATGTACGGCGTCCAGGACGTGGACCCGGTCGCCGAGGAGACCGCCCGCTCGTACGGCCTCGGCACCTGGGCGCGGGTCCGCCATGTGCTGTGGCCCACGGCCCTGCCGTACGTCATGACGGGGGTGCGGCTGGCCGCCGCGGTGGCGCTGATCCTCGCCGTGACGGCCGAACTCGTCATCGGGGCACCGGGGTTGGGGGCACGGATCGCCGTCGCGCAGACCTCGCAGGCGGTTCCGGAGATGTACGCGCTGGTGGTCGTCACCGGTCTGCTCGGACTGCTCATCAACGTGGGCGCGCGAACGGTCGAGCGGCGGGCGCTGGCCTGGCACCAGTCCGTACGCGGGGAGGTGGCGGTGTGAACGGCCCGGAACGCGTCCTGCTGCGGCTGCTCCTCGTCGTGGCGCTGCCGCTGCTGCTCGTGCTGGCGTGGTGGTACGCGTCGGACGGCAGCACGGACATCTACTGGCCGCCGCTGCGCACCATCCTCAGCACGTTCCCGGACGTGTGGACCGGCGAGCGGCTGCACGACGACGTCCTGCCCAGTGTGCTGCGGCTGAGCGCCGGTTACGCGTGCGCGGCCGTCGCGGGCGTGGCGCTGGGCACGGTGATCGGCTCGTACCGCCGGGTGCGGGCGGTGTGCGAACCGGTCCTCGAATTCCTGCGGGCGGTGCCGCCGCCCGTGCTCGTCCCGGTCATCATGCTGTTCGCGGGCATCGGCGACACGATGAAGGTCGTGGTGATCGCGAGCGGCTGCGTCTGGCCGATCCTGCTCAACACCGTCGAGGGCGTCCGGGCGGTCGACTCGGTGATGTCCGAGACGGCCCGCTCCTACGGCGTCACGGGCGTGGCGCGGCTGCGGTATCTGGTGCTGCCCGCGGCGAGCCCGCAGATCTTCGCGGGGCTGCGCCAGGCCCTGTCCATCGGCATCATCCTGATGGTCATCAGCGAGATGTTCGCCGCCAGCAACGGGCTCGGCTTCACCATCGTCCAGTTCCAGCGCGGCTTCGCCATCCCCGACATGTGGACGGGGATCCTGCTGCTCGGGCTGCTCGGGTTCCTTCTGTCGGTCGTCTTCCGGCTCGTCGAGCGTCGTGTGCTCGGCTGGTACCACGGTGCGCGCGACGCTTCCCGGCGGTCGTCGTGAACCTCGTGAAAGGGCGGTCCATGCTCGACGTACGCGGCCTGAAGAAGGTCTACGAGGGATCGGGCCGACGGGTGGAGGCGGTGCGCGACCTCACCTTCACCGTGGACGCCGGTGAACTGGTCTGCCTGGTCGGGCCGTCCGGCTGCGGCAAGACGACCCTGCTGAAGTGCGTGGGCGGCCTGCTCGCGCCCACGGCGGGCGAGGTGCTGATCGGTGGCCGCCGGGTGACCGGGCCGCCGCCCGACATGGCGGTCGTCTTCCAGGAGTACGGGCGCAGCCTGTTCCCCTGGATGAGGGTGCGCGAGAACGTCGAACTGCCGCTCAAGCAGAAGAAGTTGACGGCCGTCAGGAGGCGTGAGCTGGTCGCCGACGCGCTTGCCTCCGTCGGCCTCATGGACGCGGCGGGCGCGTACCCGTGGCAGCTGTCCGGCGGGATGCAGCAGCGGGTGGCGATCGCCCGCGCCCTGGCGTACGAGCCCCAGGTGCTGCTGATGGACGAGCCGTTCGCGGCGGTGGACGCCCAGACCCGGGCCGATCTGGAGGATCTGGTCCGCGGGCTGTGGCGGCAGCGGGGCATCACGATCCTGTTCGTGACGCACGACATCGACGAGGCCGTCTATCTCGGCGAACGGGTGCTCATCCTGTCCTCCTCTCCGACCGTCGTCCAGGAGCAGCTGAAGGTCGACCTCCCCGCCGAACGGGACCAGTTGCACACCCGGGTGGCGCCGCGCTTCGCCGAACTGCGCACCCATGTGTACGAGCAGATCCAGGCGGCCAAACGCGGCACACCGGTCACCGACCGGCTGGTGAAGGACCTGACCGACACGCCGCCGCCCCAGTAGGACGGCGTACGCACGTGTCACCGGCGTCCGAAGAGGGTCCTCATGCCTCGGTGGCGGGCACCACGCTGAGGTGGCCGGCCGCGCGCCGCCCGCGGCCGGGTCTGCTCGTCCGGCGCTTCGCCGGTGCCGGGCGGCGGGCCTCGCGCAGGACCAGCGTCAGCCGCGTGTACCCCATGTCGTGCAGGGTCTTGGGGGTCTCACCGACGATCCGGCAGGTGCTCCCCCACCGCGGATCGGGGTGCAGCAGCGGCCGTACCGCGCCGTCGTGCTCGACCGCGTGCGGGCCCACCGAGCGGATCCAGTGCGGCAGGCCGTGCCGGTACGCGGCGTCCATGATCGGGTCCTGGGCGATGTCCCGCAGGATCGACTGGAGTCCGTGGTCGTGGCCGTGCCGCTCCACGGCGGCGGCGAAGTGCGCCAGCATCGGCAGGCACCAGCTGGACTCGTGCTCGGCGAGGACCGTACCCGCGTCCGGGTGGAACAGGACGAACCGGAGGAAGTTGTCGCCGGGCATGGCGGTGGGGTGCGGGCCGACCGCACGGAAAAGTGTCTCGAACGCGTCGTTGGCGAGGACGACGTCCCAGCGGTGGTCGACGACGACGGACGGAAAGGTGACGGCGTCCAGAAGTGCTGCGTAGTCCTGGAGATACGCCTGGGCCTCAAGACTGTCGGGGACGGGCCGCGGCTGCGGCCGGGGCCCTCCTGCCTGGTATGCCATCGGGAGGTCCACCCCTCTTGCCTATGCGGGCTTCACGCGGCGTCGTGATCCTGCTACCCCGGCCGGAGCGGTGTCAACTATCGTGGCATTTGGCGCCCGTTGACGGCTGAATCCCGCCACAGTTGTGGCGAGACCTGGATGTGAGTTCGACCAAAGGGCTACTCTCCGGTCTTCGGGCAGTTCACGCTGCACAACACGGATCCCCACAGGGACTTCACGTCCGAGGGCTCCGGTTCCCCCACAGCGGTCGGTCGATTGAGACGTAGGAGAACTGTCGGTGACGGATGGCTTCGAGGTTCCGGGCGCCACGGCGACGGGTCTGCTGCCGGCCGTCGTGACCCGGGTCGCCGGTCTGGCGGACCGGCTCGGCGCACCGCACGGCGAGGTGTTCGACGTCCGCCGGCTGTCGACCGCCTCGGGTGTCCCCGAGGCCGTGGTCGCGTCCCTGCTGAACGGCCGGTCGGCGGGCGAACCCGACCTCCAGGCCCGGTTCCTGCAGCGCCTCGACCTGCTGCGCCGTACCCGCCTGAAGCCCAACGGCCGCCGGTACACGCAGCAGGAGATCGCCGACGGCGCGGGCATGTCGCGTCAGCAGGCGGGCGCGCTCATCAACGGCGACCGGCGCCCCACCATGGAGCACTGCGACGCCATCCAGCGCTTCTTCCGCGTCCACGCGGGTTTCCTGTCCGCCGAGGACCCCGAGGCACTCGCCGGCGCCCTGCAGCGCACCGAGCAGGATCTCCTCCAGCGGCTCGCCGACCGGGAGCGGCAGGCGGACCCGGCGACCGCGGACGACCCGCTGGAGCGGCTGCTGCAGGACCACGGGGTCCGTGGCATCGCCTGGCGGGCCGCGCAACTGCCCACCGATCAGCACCGGGACAAGGTCGCCGAATGGCTGGACATGCTCCTGGAAAGCGTCAAACGCCCCGAGTCGTGATCCGCGGGCTCACGAGAATTGGTCCGCATGTCCCTGCGAAGGCGGCGCAGCCCCTTCGAGGGGCGGGGAACTGCGCGGCCGGCCCCCGCCGGGCCCGCGGACGACGCACGACCAGCCGCCCGCCGCGCATCACGTAGCGCTCCGCTCACTCGCCGCGCGCAACTCCCGCTCCAACTCCCGGTTGCGGACCGTGTCCGCCCGCCCCGCCGCGGTCCCGGGCCGCCCGGCCCGCAGCAGCGCGCTCCACCGCTCACGGCTCCAGTCGGCGGGACTCGTCCCCTCGACGAACTCCTGCACGAGCGCGAGAAACCGCGCAGGATCCGCGTGGAACGGAAAGTGCCCGGCGCCCTCGAAGATCTCCAGCCGGCTCCCCGGCATCGCCTCGTGCGCCCCGTGGGCGTGCCGCACGGGCACCACGCCGTCGCGGTCGCCCCACACCAGCAGCGTGGGCATGCCCTCGGTGAGGTAGCAGCGGTCGAGCATCGTCACCACCTGGCCGCGCCAGTCGACGACCGCCCGCAGGGTACGGATGAACGCGTTGCGCGAGGTCGCGTCGGGCAGCGCGTCCACGAGGGTGAGCAACTCGGGCGCGTCCTGCCCGAGATCGGTGTCGAGCAGCCGCATCAGCTGCGCGAACAGCCGGGCCTGGAACGCCATGCCGGGCAGCCGCAGCGCGGACAGCGCCAGCTGGGCCCCGGGCAGGGACACCGCCCGCAGCACGGGGTTCACCTCGCGGCCCACACCTCCCGCGCCGACCAGGATCAGCCGCTCGGTGCGCTCGGGGAACTGGTAGGCGAACTGCATGGCGACACCGCCGCCGAACGAGTGGCCGACCAGCGTGGCCCGTTCGACGCCGAGCGCGGCGAGCAGATCGCGCAGGCCGTTGGCGTAGGCGGCCACCGAGTAGTCGGCCCGGGGCTTGTCCGAGGCGCCGTGGCCCAGCAGGTCGGGGGCGATCACCGTATGGGTGCGGGCCAGACCGGGGATCAGTCCGGCCCAGGTCGCCGAGGAGTCGCCGATGCCGTGGATCAGGACGAGGGCGGGGCCCTCGCCGGTCATGCGGTAGGCGCGGCGGTAGCCGTGCACGACGCGGTGGCGCAGCCGCAGTTCGCCTTCGCCCACCGGCCGCAGCCGCAGGGCCCCGCGCGGGCGCCGTCGTGGGGTGTCGACCACCGGCTCGTCTCCCCTCTCCGGGCCTCCGTTCCAGCGTAAGCCCCTTGTCCGACAAGGGGTTTCCGTGAGGTTTCCCCTCGGCTAACCGGGCGAACGAACACGCACGGAAAGGGCATTGTCAGTGGCGGACGGCAAGCTGGACCCAGCGCCACCGCTGTGCGGCGGCGCGAGCAGCACCGAAGAGCGGAAGCCGAGCCGAACCGGGGAGAGCCGTCCGATGCCGACAGCCGTACTGACCGATCACGAACGCACCGCCGTGCAGGCCTATCTGCGCCTGCTGCAGACCGTACGAGCCGCGATGGACTCCCCGTCCGGTGCGGGGCGGCCGGTGGTCGTGCCGCCCTCGGCCCTCGCGGAGGCGGAGCGCGCGCTGGCCGCGGCCGGCCTCGAGGGCAACGAGGAGGCGTTCTTCCGCCTGCTGCACACGTGGTGCCCGGAGGTGTGATGAACCACCGTCAGCCCCTGGGCCGCCCCTCGCCGGGCGGTGCCGCGCTCAGTCCTGCCCGTGCGGCACGGTCACCGAGGTCGCCACGAGTCCCCGGCTCACCGTCCAGCGCCCTTCGAAGCGGCCGATGCGACGGCCGTCCACCACCGGTCCCGGCACGAGGAGTCCGGCGCTCAGGCCGCCGGACGTGGTGTGTCCGGGATCCATGAAGATCTCGATGTCGGCCTCCGAGAAGTCGAGCCATTTCCCGGTGAGGGGGAACCACGCCTTGTAGACCGACTCCTTGGCGCTGAACAGGAGCCGGTCCCAGTGGATCTGCGGATGCTCCGCGGCCAGCTCGCCCAGCCGCCGGACCTCGTCGGGCAGCGCCACCGAGGGCAGCACGTCGGCGGGCAGCGGCAGATGGGGTTCCGCGTCGATGCCGAGGGAGGCCAGGTCGGTGGCCCTGGCCAGGGCGGCGGCGGCGTAGCCCTCGCAGTGCGTCATGCTGCCGATCAGCCCGGTGGGCCAGCGCGGGGCTCCCCGGTCGCCGCTGACGACGGCCTGCGGGGGCACGCCGAGCTTCTCCATGGCACGCCTGGCGCAGCCGCGGACCACGGTGAACTCGCGGCGCCGCTTCGCGACGGCGCGCGCGATCAGCGCCTCTTCCTCCGGATACAGCTCGGGGTACGGCGTCGGGGCCCCGGTGCCCTCGGCGTGGTCGTCAGCGTGTGCCTCCACGGCCACGACCGACTCCGGGAGCAGTTCCTCGATCACCGGATCCGACCTCCATCGGCAGAATACGGCGCAGCTTGCCCGGCGGTTCCGAGCGCTTGCGCCACTCGCGGGGGTAACCCACCGACACCTCTTCGAAGCGGACGCCGTCGAGCCAGGTGGTGCGGGGAATGTGCAGGTGGCCGTAGACCATGACGCTCACCCGGTGGGTGCGGTGCCAGTCCGCGGTGAGCCGGGTGCCGCACCACATGGCGAACTCCGGGTACCAGAGGACTTCCGTGGGGTGCCGGTCCAGCGGGTAGTGGTTCACGAGCACCGTGGGCAGCCCGTCGGGGATCTCCGCGAGTCTGCGTTCGGTCTCGGCCACCCGGGCCCGGCACCAGGCCTCGCGGCTGGGGTACGGGTCGGGGTGCAGCACGTGCTCGTCGGTGCAGACGATGCCGGTGCCGTGGGCGTACGCGAGGCCCTCTTCCTTGGTCGCGCAGCCCGCGGGCAGGAACGAGTAGTCGTAGAGGAGGAAGAGGGGGGCCACGGCGACGGGTCCTTCGGGGCCCTCCCACACGGGGTAGGGGTCCTCGGGGGTGATCACGCCCAGTTCGCGGCAGAGCTGTACGAGGTGTTCGTAGCGGGCCACTCCGCGCAGGGTGACGGTGTCCTTGGGGTGGGTCCACAGTTCGTGGTTGCCCGGTGCCCAGATCACCTTCTTGAAGCGGCGGCTGAGCGTTTCGAGGGCCCAGCGGATGTCGGCCACCGTCTCCGCGACGTCGCCGGCCACGAGGAGCCAGTCGTCGTCGGTCTCGGGGCGCATCGCCTCGACGAGAGCGCGGTTCTCGGCGTATCCGATGTGCAGGTCGCTGATGGCCAGCAGCCGGCCCTGACGGTCAGCCGTCGTCACCCTCGCTCCCTCCCCGTGCCGGGACGCCTCACAGCCGCCCGGATGAGAACACAAGAACACACGCGCACGGCGCGGTACAAGAGCGACCGCGCGCGAGGTTGGGACCCGCGCCCCGAGACACCGGGTACCCGTCCGGGGCGCCGGACGGGCCGCACTCCGCCGCGCACCACGGCCCGCCCGTCCGGGCGCCGCCCGACCGCCACGCACGCGGCGCACGGCCCGGTCCGTGCACACGCCCCCACCGACCGGGCCGCGGCCCGGTCGGGCTGCCGTCCGCCCGGCGGACCGACCAACCGACAAGCCCCGCCCCACGGGCCGAAGCGCCAGGATTCGACGTGCCCGCGTGCCCCCGTCCGACGAGGCGCCCGCCTGCGTGTCCGGCCGTGTGCCGGGTCGTCCATCGGCCGGTCCGACCAT
The DNA here is from genome assembly GCF_042677425.1 of Streptomyces sp. NPDC127119. NCBI lineage: Bacteria > Bacillati > Actinomycetota > Actinomycetes > Kitasatosporales > Streptomycetaceae > Streptomyces > Streptomyces sp. NPDC127119. The sequence goes on from NZ_JBHXTO010000028.1 coordinate 70,239, forward strand.
CCGACGACGGTGATCTGGAGCACCGGCGGCCGTCCGGGCGCACCCCGTGGGAACTGTTCGGCGCCGGCGGGGTGCAGGGCCTCTGACCTGGCGTGCGAGCCCCGGCGGGCCCGGCGGACGGACCCGTACGGCGGACCCGGCGGGTGATTCCGTAACACGCCTGTAGCAGCAGCACTGCTCAGGAACCCCTATGATCGGCCATACACAACCGCCACGAACTCCCGTTTTCGAACGGCGGTTTTGTGTACCCACTCAACCTCTTGCCGAGCACGGCCTGCTTTGACGTGCCCGCAAACCCTGAAAGGCGGCCTGCATGGTCTCTCGCGTACGCGTCTGGCTCAACCGCACGTACGCGGAGAACGTGTTCTTCATGGATCAGCTGCGGCGAAATCCGTGTGGCCGCGCGGTCGAGATCCACGCCACCCACGGCGACCCCGACTCCCCCATCCTGGCCGCCGCGGACATCGCCGCGATGGAGCCGGAGGGGCTGTCCCCGGCCGCCTACGTCGAGTACGCGCTCGACCAGTGCGCCCGGCACTCGATCGACGTGTTCGTGCCCGTCCTGCACCAGACCGCCCTGGCCGAGCACCGCGAGGAGTTCGCCGCGGTCGGCACCGCGCTGCTCGCGCCGCCCGCCGAGGCCGTGCACACCTTCCAGGACAAGGTCGTCGCGTACGAGGCCGTCGAGAAGCTCGGCGTGCCGGTGCCTCCGTGGCAGCGCGTCCGCACCGCCGACGAGCTGATCGCCGCGGTCGACGAGTTGGAGGCCGCCGGGCACAAGGCGTGCTTCAAGCCCGCCTCCGGAGCCGGTGGCGTCGGCTTCCGCATCATCACGCGCACCCCCTTCTCGCTCATGCACCTGAGCGGCTTCCCCAGCCCGTACATGCCGCTGGACCTGGTCGTCCAGGCGCTGCGGCAGGCGGACGAGCCCGTGGACTGGCTCGTCATGCCCCTTCTGGGCGAGCCCGAGGTGTCCGTGGACTGCCTCACCGGCCCGGACGGACGGGTCCGGATGGCCGTGGGCCGTACGAAGAACGGGCGGCGGCGCGGCTTCACGCTCGACCCGTCGTTCATCGAGCCCGCGCGGGTCCTCGCGGAGGGCTTCGGGCTGCACTACCTGACGAACATCCAGTTCCGGATGCTCGGTGACAAGCCGGTCCTCATGGACGTCAACACGCGCCCGGCGGGCGGCCTGCACCAGCTCTCGCAGTGCGGGATCAACGCGCCGTGGGCCGCCGTGCGCCTCGCGCTCGGCGAGGAGCCGGGCGACGTCGTCCCGCCGTTCCTCGGCTCGGACTACGCGGTGGTGTCCGGGCCGCGCGCGGTGCGTCCCGTGTCGGCGCCGGAGCAGCACACGGACCTGGACCTCCCCGCCCCCGTGTCGACGCCGGACGCCGTCACCGAGGCGCAGACGGCCCATGCGGCCCACACGCCCAAGGCGACTCATTCGGCTCAGGCCGCGCAGTCCTCGGACAGGCCCTTGACCGTCTGATCGGTCCACAGCGCCTCGCCGGCGACCCGGTCGCGGATCCGCGACCGGCCGTGCCCCGGCGGCGGCACGGTGATGCCCGGTCAACCGGTCGGATACCCCCACGCCTTGGCCAACTCGGCCAGTTGTGGGGGTAGTTCGGCCTTCGGGTCGGCCGGGCGGGCCGGCTGGATGCGGCCCGACCTGATGGTGGGGCTCCAGTCGCCGAGCTGGGGCCGGAAGGTGCCGTGGTCCTTCTTCCCGTAGTCGAGCATCGCGCTCTCCCAGGGCACGTCCAGGTACGCGCACAGCGCGCGCGTGGTCCGCTCGGGATCGGCGGTGAGGCCCTCGTACGTCATCACGTGGGCGTCGAGGGTACGGCGGGCCTCTTCGAGCCGTACGCCGTAGTCGAGCACCTCGGCGCGGATCTGCTCGGGGTCGGGATCGGTGCGGCGGTCGGTGAGGGAGGCGACCACGGCGCCGGGGTGGCGCAGCAGCACGATGTAGCGGGCGTTGGGCCAACATCGGTGCAGGCGCGGCCAGATGAGGGTGTTGGGCGGGGTCTTGTCGACGATGATCTGCTTGCCGCTGCGGGCGAGTTCCAGGTGCATCACCCGGTCCCACAGCGTGTGCTCCAGCTCCTCCTTGTCCAGCTCCAGTGCCCGCATGGCGTCGGCGGTGAAGTCGCGGGAGAGATGGACGTGCAGGGTGCGCAGATGCATCTCGTGCGGGGCGCGGATGCTGCTGTGGCTGTTCAGCAGGACCCGCAGGAGGGTCGAGCCCGAGCGGACGCAGGACAGGACGAAGACCGGCGAGTCCACCAGCCGCGGGGCGCGGGGCGCCACATAACCGTCCTCGGCGCGGGAGCCCTCGGCGTCGCGGGGCGCGGGTACGGCGTCGAGGCCGCGGCGCGGCGGGCTCACGGCCTGGGCCATCAGTCTGCCGCGGCGCCGAAGCCCCTTGCCGATCGCGGACATGCGCGGGTCTCGCACGGTGACACCTTTCTCTCGTACTGCCCCTCATCACAGGGGCGCCGAGCGAACCGCAGGTGTCGTGCAGGGAACGGGGACGGGTCACGGCGGGCCGCGAACCCTCCGTGACCAGCCCTGACCTGCCCTCTTACCGCTTCCTTAATTGTTCATGGGAAACGGGGTCACCGCTTCCGCATGAGCGTGTCCCTCACCTCACCTCACTTCGCCACGGCCAGGCGCAGCGTCTGGATCTCGAAGGGGCGCAGGGTGACGGGCACGCCGTTCCCGTCCGTGTCCGCGGTGGACAGCGGGCGCTCCAGGAGGTCGGTGATCTCCGCGCCGGCCAGCGGGAAGCTCGTGCGCAGGGTGCCCTGGGCCCGGCCGCCGCGGGACTCGTAGAGGCGTACGACGACATCGCCCGAGGTGTCGTCGGCGAGCTTGACGGCCTCGATGGTGACGCCCTCGCCCTCGACGGAGACGACCGGTTCGGGGGTGCCCGCCGAGTCCGCCACCCGCAGCGGCAGGTTGAGGGAGTAGCCCTCGGCGACCGCGTCCTCGATGGTCGCGCCGGGCAGCAGCGCGTAGGTGAAGTGGTGCCTGCCCTGGTCGGCCGCCGGGTCGGGGATGCGCGGGGCGCGGACCAGGCTGAGCCGGACCGTGGTCGTCGTACCGCCGTCCTCGCGGACCGTGCGGGAGACGTCGTGGCCGTAGGTGGAGTCGTTGATGACCGCGACGCCGTAGCCGGGTTCGCCGAGGTGGATCCAGCGGTGGCCGGAGACCTCGAAGCGGGCCGACTCCCAGGTGGTGTTGGTGTGCGTGGGCCGCTGGATGTGGCCGAAGGCGATCTCGGCGGACGAGTGCGCCGCCCGGATGTCGACAGGGAAGCCCGCCTTGAGGAACTTCTCGGCCTCGTGCCAGTCGATGTCCGTCTCGAAGTCGATCCGGGGGCTGCCGGCGCGCAGGCTGATCGTCTGCGTGATGCGCGAGCCGTTGCCGAAGGAGCGCTCGACGCGGATCGCCCCGAGCAGCGGGTCGTCCTCGACGACCGTCACGTACTCGGCGTCCAGGAGGTCCGTGTAGCGGTTCTTGTAGTGCTTGTCGACGTCCCAGGCGTCCCAGTAGTTCGGGAGGTCGGTGTGCAGGCGGAGCAGGTTGCCCTGGTCCGCCAGGACCTCACGGCCGCCGTCGCGCAGATCGCGGACGGAGGACAGGGTGCCGTCCTCGGCGATCTCGACGCGGACCAGGCCGTTGTCGAGGACGCGGCCGGTGACGGTCACGGGGTTCGGGACCGCACCGGTGCCGAGGGGCGCGCTGCCGTTCGCCGGGACGACCGTGTGGGCCAGGGAGCCGTCGGCGGTCCGCACGACCTCCCGGCGCTCTACGGGGCTCGTGTTGAAGACGCGGGCGCCGCCCGTGCCGAGCGCGGTGACGGCCTCGGCGGTCAATGCCTCGACCTCCTCGGCGACGCGCGCGTACTCGGCCTCCGCCTCGCGGTGCACCCAGGCGATCGAGGAGCCCGGCAGGATGTCGTGGAACTGGTGGAGCAGGACCGTCTTCCAGAGCCGGTCGAGCTTGTCGTGCGGGTAGGCGTAGCCGGGCGCGTGCAGCGCGGCCGTCGTGGCCCACAGCTCGGCCTCGCGGAGCTTGTGCTCGCTGCGGCGGTTGCCCTGCTTGGTGCGGGCCTGGGAGGTGTAGGTGGCGCGGTGCAGCTCCAGGTACAGCTCGCCGACCCAGACCGGGGCGTCGGGGTACTCCTCGCGGGCCTTGGCGAAGAAGTCGTCGGGGTGCTCGACGACGACCTTGGGCGAGCCCTCCAGGTCGGCGAGGCGGCGCGCCCGTTCCATGATCTCGCGGGTGGGGCCGCCGCCGCCGTCGCCCCAGCCGAAGGGGGCCAGCGAGCGGGTGCCGACGCCCTTCTCCTGGTAGTTGCGGGTGGCGCGGGCCATCTCCTCGCCGCTGAAACGGGCGTTGTAGGTGTCGACGGGCGGGAAGTGCGTGAAGATCCGCGTGCCGTCGATGCCCTCCCACCAGAAGGTGTGGTGCGGGAACTTGTTGGTCTGGTTCCAGGAGATCTTCTGGGTGAGGAACCACTCGTTGCCGGCCAGCTTGGCGAGCTGCGGGTAGGACGCGGTGTAGCCGAAGGAGTCCGGCAGCCAGACGCCCTTGGTCTCGACGCCGAAGTGCTCGATGAAGAACCGCTTGCCGTGGACGAACTGGCGGGCGACGGCCTCGCCGCCGGGCAGGTTGCCGTCGGCCTCCACCCACATGCCGCCGACCGGCGCCCACTGGCCCTTCTTGACGGACTCCTGGATGCGGGCCCAGACCTTCGGGTAGTTGTCGCGCACCCACTCGTACTGCTGGGCCTGCGAGCAGGCGAAGACGAAGTCCTCGTACTCGTCGGCGAGCGAGGTGACGTTCGAGAAGGTGCGGGACGTCTTGCGCTTGGTCTCGCGGATCGGCCAGAGCCAGGCGGAGTCGATGTGCGCGTGGCCGACGCCGGAGACGATGTGGGCGCTGGCGTTGGCGGGCTTGGCCAGCGCGGGCTTCAGCGCGGCCCGTACGTCGGCGGCGGAACCGGCGATGTCGTCGAGGTCCAGCAGGTCCAGGGCCCGGTCCAGGGCGTGGGTGATCTCGTGCCGGCGGGGGTCGTGCTCGCCCAGCTCCAGCATCAGCTCGCGCAGGACCTGGATGTCGAGGTCGAGGTGCCAGACCTCCTCGTCGAGGACGGCGATGTCCGCGCGCCGGAAGGTGTAGAGGGGTTTGTCGCCCGCGGTGCGGATGTCCCCCATCGGCGTGATCTTCGAGAAGTCGTCGGCGAGGATGTCCGGGTTGGAGGCCGCCTCCACCAGGTAGTCGATCTCCTCGCCGCCGACGGCGGGGTTGGCGATCGCCACGTACTGGTTGAGCGGGTTGACCGCCTTCAGCGGGGTGCCGTCCGTGAGGTGGACGAGGGCCTCGGCCTGGTTTCCGGGCCAGTCGCCGACGAAGCCGAGGTCGATGACCGCCTCGACGCGCCGGCCCGCCCACTCTGCGGGCACCTGCCCGCGCATCCGGAACCAGGTCGTGCCCCAGGGCGGGCCCCACGGGGTGCCCGTCGTGAAGGGCGCGTACGAGGCGGACGCGGCCTCCTCGAAGGGGACGGGCTCCCCCGGTGCCTGCCATGCCTCGATCTCGAAGGGCACGGCGGCGGCGTAGATCGCGGCCTTGATGCGCTGGTCGTGAAGGCGCTGGACGCGCTCCTCGATTCGCCGGCGTTCGTCGTGCATGAAAGTCTCCAGGTAACGAGCGGGGAAAGCGCTTACTTGAGGTAGGCCAGACCAGGATGGACCGCGGTGTACCCGTCCACCAGGTTGCGTGCCACATTCACCGAGTCGACCAGCGGATGCAGCGCGAAGGCCTTCACGGCCGTGGCGCGCGATCCCGACCCGGCGGCGGCCAGCACCTCCCGCTCCACGGCCTTCACCGCGCACACCAGACCGGTGGCGTGGTCGGGCAGCGGGGCCACGGCGACCGGGTGCGCGCCGTTGGCGTCGACGAGGCAGGGCACCTCGATGACGGCGTCCGCGTCGAGCGCCGCGAGGGTGCCCTGGTTGCGGACGTTGAGGATGAGCGTGGTCCGCTCGTCGCGGGCGATGGCCCGCATCAGGGCGAGCGCCACCTTCTCGTAGCCGCCGGAGAGGTCGTCGGCGTCGCGCTCGCCCGCCCCGGCCGTCTCCCGGTTCTCGGACATGTACGTGGCCTCGCGCTCGGCCCGCGTACGGTCCCAGGCGGTGAGGGCGGCGCTGTCCGGGCGGCTCATCTCCTCGTAGAAGCCGGCCTGCTGGTCGCGCAGGAACGCGCCGCGGGTCTTCTCGGCCTGGCTGTAGGCGCGGACGGCCTCGCGGTTGAAGTAGTAGTAGTGCAGGTACTCGTTCGGGATGGCGCCCAGCGACTGGAGCCAGTCGGTGCCGAAGAGCTTGCCCTCCTCGAAGGAGCCGAGGAGGTCGGTGTCGGCGAGCAGCCGCGGGAGTTCGTCGCGGCCGGCGACGTGGAGTCCGCGGACCCAGCCGAGGTGGTTGAGGCCGACGTAGTCGATCCAGGCCTCGCGCGGGTTCGCACCCAGCACCCGGGCGATCCGGCGGCCGAGGCCGACCGGGGAGTCGCAGATGCCGATGACACGGTCGCCGAGGTGGTGGGACATGGCCTCGGTGACCAGGCCCGCCGGGTTGGTGAAGTTGATGAGCCAGGCGTCGGGCGCGAGCCGGGCGACGCGCCGGGCGATGTCGACGGCGACGGGAACCGTGCGCAGGCCGTAGGCGATGCCTCCGGCGCCGACGGTCTCCTGGCCGAGGACGCCCTGGTCGAGGGCGACCCGCTCGTCGGCGGCGCGGCCTTCGAGGCCGCCGACGCGGATCGCGGAGAAGATGAAGTCGGCGCCGCGCAGTGCCTCGTCGAGATCCGTGGTGGCGGTCACGGCCGGTGCGTCCGGGTGGCCCGCCGCCTGCTCGGCGAGGACCCGGGCGACGGCGGAGAGCCGTCCCCGGTCCAGGTCGTGCAGGACGACGTCGGTGACGCGGCCCTCGCCGCGGTCGCCGAGGAGTGCCCCGTACACGAGCGGCACGCGGAATCCGCCGCCGCCCAGAATCGTCAGCTTCACGCAACTGCCCTTTCGCTGTTCCTCGGGGTCATCAGGGTCGACGGGCCGGCAGCGCGGCCGGAGCCGCAGGGGCCGCCGGTGTCATCGCGGTCCCGGAGCCCGCCCTCGGGTTCCCGCGCACGCCGGGGGCCGTCGACCCCTCGCGTGCGCCGCTCACGTGAGCACCACGCGTACGCCCGCCTCTTCCAGGGCGGCCCGCGTCCCGGCGTCCGCCGGTCCGTTGGTCACCACGACGTCCAGGTCCTCGGGCCCGCAGACCTTCGCCATCCCCGTCCCCGGGAACTTGGCGCGGTCGGCGAGCAGGACGACCCGGTCGGCCGCCCCGATCATGGCGCGCTTCACCGGCACCTCGACGACGGTCGTGTCCATCACCTGCCCTCCCGGCCGTACTCCGCTCGTTCCCAGGAACAGCCAGTCCGCATGCAGCTGGCGCAGGTTGTCCTCGGTGAGGAAGCCGACCAGGGAGCGGTACTCACGGCGGACCATGCCGCCGAGCAGCACCAGCTCGATGGCCTCGTCGTCCACCAGCTCCTCGTAGACCACGAGGTTGCTGGTGATCACGGTGATCCGGCGGCCGTGCAGCTGCCGGGCCAGCCGGTAGGCCGTGGTGCCGATGTCGAGCAGGACGGACTGGCCGTCCTCGACGAGGGCCGCCGCACGGGCCGCTATGGCGTCCTTCTCGGCCACGCGCACCTCGGCGACCTCGGCGAAGGGCTGGTCGCCCTCCTCGGCGACCGCTCCGCCGTGGACCCGGGTGAGCAGGCCCTCCTCCTCCAGCTTGAGCAGGTCGCGCCGGACGGTGGCGGGGCTCACGCCGAGCTGCTCCGAGAGGTCGGTCACGGCCGCGGGGCCACCGGAGCGCAGGGCCCGCAGGATGAGTTGATGTCGTCGCTCTGCCAGCACGACCTGAACAATAGTCGTCATCGGCCATCATTTCTATGCTCTGTTCTGCTCAACTCTTGCCAAATGTGCCGGAGACGCGCACGATCCTGTCCACCGAAACACGATTCGGTGCACCGAAAATGAAGAGTTTTGACGAGAGGATGCGCTCGTGGGTGAGACACGGCCCGACGCGCGGCCCGATGTGCTGCTGACCGGGCTGCTCTTCTACGACCTCGTCCTGACCGGTCTGGGCAAGCCGCCGACCCCCGGCGAGGAGATCTGGACCGACGGGATGGGCACGAGCCCGGGCGGCATCGCCAACCTGGCCGTGGCCGCGGCCCGCTACGGCCTGACGACCTCCCTGGCCACCGTGTTCGGCGACGACTACTACGGCGCGTACAGCCGTGAGATCCTCGCCGGCCAGGAGCACATCGACCTCTCGCTCTCCCGTACCGCGGACGGCTGGCACACCCCCGTCACCGTCTCGATCGCGTACGGCCACGACCGGGCCCTGGTCACCCACGGCCAGGAGCCCCCGTACTCGCAGGACGTGCTGATGGGCGACCCGCCCGCCGCGCGCACGGCCCTCGTGCACATCGAGGCCGAACCCCGCGACTGGATCGCCAAGGCCGCCGCGAACGGCACGAAGATCTACGCGGACGTCGGCTGGGACCCCACCCAGCAGTGGTCCTCGGACCTCCTCGACCAGCTCGCCCTGTGCCACGCCTTCGTCCCGAACGACACCGAGGCGATGGCGTACACCCGCACCGACACCGCGGCCGACGCGCTCTCCGCGCTCTCCGAGCTGGTGCCGGTGGCCGTGGTCACCCGCGGCCGGGACGGCGCGATCGCCGTCGACCAGACCACGGGCGAGCACGCCGACGTGCCCGCCCTCGCCACCGACGTGCTGGACGCGACGGGTGCCGGAGACGTCTTCGGCGCGAGTTTCGTCGCGGCCTCGCTGGAAGGCTGGCCCCTGGAGGAGCGGCTGCGCTTCGCGGTGCTGGCCGCCGGACTCTCCGTACAGCGGCATGGCGGGGCACTGGCCGCGCCCGGCTGGTACGGGATCCACCGGTGGTGGCGCTCCCTCAGGAATCCCGAACTGCGGCGCGCGTACGGCTTCCTGACCGACCGTATGCCCGTCGATCCCGGCCCCCCGGTTCCCCACGCCCCGGTGACTCCACCCGCCCCCACGGCACTCCCGATCTCCCCCGACGCATCTCCCGCGACGCATCCCTTCTGATGCCTGGCTCCTGATGCGTTTCTCCTGATGCGAAGACCGAACACATCCGAAAGGCGGTGGGAGCTGTGCGGCTCTCACGAAGGGGCCTGCTCCGCGCGGGACTGGCCGGTACGGCCGCGACCGCGCTCGGCAGCCTGGCGTCCGGCTGCGCCGTACCGACCGGCTCGACGGGCCGGAACATGGTGCTCTGGTACTGGAGCGGCGGCCTGAGCGACACCGTCGTCAAGAAGGCCAGGGCCCGTTACGACAGTGCCGTGGACCTGGACGCGATCCAGATCGGCGGTTACTACCGCTCCAAGCTCATCACCACGATGACCGGCCGGGCCCATGTCCCCGACATCGCGGGGCTCAAGGGCGAGGACATGGCGTCGTACCTGCCGAACGCCGACCAGTTCGTGGACCTGCGCACACTCGGCGCGGAGAAGCTCAAGAGCCAGTACCTGGACTGGAAGTGGCAGCAGGGCGTGGCCCCCGACGGCAGCCTCATCGGCTTCCCCATCGACGTGGGTCCCGTCGTGCAGTACTACCAGCCGGCCGTCTACGAGAAGGCCGGGCTCGCGTACGAACCGGACGACGTGTCGAAGGAGATGGGCACCTGGGACCAGTTCTTCGCGGCGGGTGAGCAGCTCAAGAAGCGGGTGCGCGGGGCGTTCATCCTGACCGACATCACCAGCGTCTTCGAGATGTCGATCGGACAGGGCACCCAGCGGTTCGTCGACGAGGACAAGCACTTCATCGGCGACCAGGAACATGTGCGTGTCTGCTGGGACCGTGCCGTGGAGGCCAAGCGGCGCGGCCTCGCGTCGAGCATCGTGACGGGCACGCCCGACTCGATCTCGGCCACCGAGAGCGGCGAACTGCCCAGCCAGCTCAACGCCTCGTGGGCGGCGGGCGACCTCAAGCTCCAGTACCCGAAGACCAAGGGCAGATGGCGGGTCGCGAACTGTCCCGGCGGCCCCTCGAACGTGGGCGGCTCCTTCCTCGCGATCACCAAGGCGTGCCGTGAACCCGAGAAGGCCTTCGAGATCATCACCTGGCTGCTCAACGCGGACAACCAGGCCCAGGGCTTCATGGACGCGGGACTCTTCCCCTCGACCCCCGCCTCGTACGAGCTGAAGAAGCTGCGGGAGAACGACCCGTTCTTCGGCGACCAGATCACGATGGACGTGTACGGGCCGGCCGCGGAGAAGATCCCGGTCGCCTTCAACAGCCCGTACGACGTGGCGCTCGGGCAGCCGATCAGGGACGAGATCAAGAACGTCGGCGTCCTCGGCAAGAACCCCGAGAAGGCATGGAAGGACGCCATGAGCAAGTGCCGGCGTATCGCGGACCACCTGGGGGTGAGCTACTGATGGCTACCGCACCCCTGGTCGAGAAGCCCCCGGCGCCCGTCGCCGAACCGCCCGCGGCCCAGCCGAAGAAGGGCATCCTCAGCTACTGGCGGCTGTACGCCGCGATCTCCCCCTTCTACCTCCTCTTCCTCGCCTTCGGTCTGATCCCGGTCGGCTTCTCGCTCTATCTGTCGTTCCACCGGTGGGACGGCCTCGGCTCGATGGAGTACGCGGGCCTCTCGCAGTACCGCTATCTGCTGAGCGACACCGACTTCTGGAGCTCGATCGGCAACACGCTGATCATCTGGGCGCTGGCCACCTTCCCCATGATCTTCCTCGCGATGATCACGGCCGTGATGCTCAACTCGGCGGTCCGCTTCAAGAACGTCTACCGCTTCGCGTACTTC